>WFTU01000127.1 GCA_015485375.1 Paracoccaceae bacterium
GCGGTGAAGATACTGCGCGGATCCGGAATATAGCCATAGGCGAAATAATCCTCGATGGCCCGGATGTCGATGGCCCGGTTCAGGGCGGGGTGACAGATCAGGGCCTTGATTTCGGAGGCGAAGATAAGTTGCCCGTCATCGAGGGTGGCGTAATGCAGGGGTTTCTTGCCGAAGCGGTCGCGGGCAAGAAACAGCGTCTCGTCCCGGCTGTCCCACAGGGCAAAGGCGAACATGCCGCGGAAACGCTGCAGACAGTCCGGCCCCCATTCTTCCCAGCCATGGACGATGACCTCGGTATCGCAATGGGTTTTGAAACGATGGCCGGCGCGGGTCAGCTCTTCTGCCAGTTCCTGAAAATTATAGATCTCGCCATTGAAGACGACGGCGATGCTGCCGTCCTCATTATAGAGCGGCTGATCGCCGCCGCCGATATCGATGATCGCCAGACGCCGGTGCGCCAGACCGATGCCGCCATCATGGAAGAATCCTTCGCCATCGGGGCCGCGATGGCGGATGCTGTCGCTCATCCGTTTCAGCAGATCGGCGGAAATTTCGCGCTGGCCATGAAGATCGAAAATACCGGCTATGCCACACATGCTCTCTCTCGCAATCAGGAGGCGGGGGCGGAACCCAGCCGGTTCAGTGCATCGATCAGCGCGCCGAGCGACGATGCGGTATCCGCCAGGCGTGCATTGGCGCGGGCTTCATCCGTCATATCGGTGGCAAGCATGATGATGGCGGCGCGGGCATCGCCGCCGGGAAGCTGGCTGCCGATCCGCAGCAGCTTGGCCTTCAGCGGACTGGCGGTCAGTTCCCCGCCGATCCAGAATACGGTCCAGACCAGCCGTTGCCGATTGCCCGAACGCAGGCGTTCGAAGGCGATACGTACCGGCCGGCCGGCAATGTCCGCCATGCGTTTGCCGCCGTTGTTGCGCACCCATATCAGATTATCGGCCGGCCGGTTGCGGTTGCTGGCAACCTCATATCCCGGGCGTTGGCGGATAAAGGCGGCAACGACGATATCGACGGTCTCGTCACCGCGCCTATAGCGGCCTTGTTTGCGGATATCGGCGGCGGGGATGCGCGGGCGCCAGTCGGAGGGGCCGTCCACGCGCTGCCAGGGGCCGAGTTTTCCGGGCAGTTCGAAAGCGATGGCGGCGGGCAGGCTGCGGTTGTTCATCGCCGCCGCATAAAGGCGCGGCGCGGCGGCAATCAGCAGCGCCGCTGTCGTGACAACGGCCAGCTGCCAGATGGTGCCGGATCGCGGCGGCGATACCGCATGCGCAGGCGCGGGAAGGGGGTCGCGAAACAGATAGCCGATACCCATGGAGATCAGCATGACGGCGGCAAAGAACGCCCAGCCATAGGGGCCGTGGTCGAGGAGGAATTCCTGCGGGTTTTCCAGCACGTCGCCCAGCATGATGATGGCATAGATGCGTATCCAGTTGGCGATGATGGCGACGATCAGGGCCACGGCAATGCAAATGATGCGCTTGCGCCAGCTCCGATAAACCTGCTGGGCATAGACCAGGGACAGGGCGAAGGAGGAGAGGAAGAAATTGAGCCCGGCGCATTCGGGGGCGACGCGATACAGCCCGCTCGGCACCTGAATGATCACCCCTTCCTGATAGACGGGCATGCCGGACAGTTCGATCATGCGGGTGGTCATGTCGGCGGCAAGCTGCTGTAGCCATGGCAGGAGAAATTCGCCCGTGGGCACCAGCAGCCACAGATAGGACAGGGGGAAGAGCAGGAATTTGTAGATCCGCCAGCCGAGCAGGGAGAGTAGGAACACCTGGATCATGCCCATCAGGGCAAACTGCCGCCCTTCATAGATATCGGCGATGTCGCTGGCCAGCCAGGCCGCGGCAAAGGGGATCATCAGCAGCAGGAACAACGGCGCCGGCCGCGGGGTCGTGCGGGCCAGTTCCCGGCGCCGTTCCCAGATCAGCCAGACGCTGACCGGGATGATGAGAAAACTGTAATTATAGGCCGAGGAGGTGGACCAGACATCGACCGCCTTGGCCGCCGTATCGAAGAACAGCGCGATCAGCACCGCCAGCCCCGTTGCGCCCAGCAACAAGGTCGCGGTCCACGGACGGGAAGCCGTGAGGCTTGTATGGCCGCCGATGGCGGATCGTTGCTGCAGATGTTCCGTCATGTCTTCCGGATTTTCACTGTAAACGGTTAAGAGATCATTGGTAAAACTAGAATAAGTCGATAGACATACCAATAGTAATCCTGCCGGCAGGGGGCATTGTTCGCCATCACATTCCGGCGCCATAATGTGGCTTAAACAGGGCAGGGCGCCAGGCCTGCGGGAAAATACGGATATGCAATGAGCGAAAAATCATCCCTGCTGTTTCTGTGTCAGCGTATCCCCTATCCGCCGGACAAGGGAGAGAAGATCCGCGCCTGGCGAATTCTCGATCATCTCTCCCGCCGTTTCAGCGTTTATCTGGGCTGCTTTGTCGATGACGAGCGCGACTGGGCCCACACGGATATCGTTGCCGGGCGCTGCGCGGGAACGCATTTCGCGCGGCTGGACCCGCGCCGCGCGCGCCTGCGTTGCCTCGGCGGGCTGGTTTCCGGCAAGGCACTGTCGCTGCCCTATTTTTATGATCGCACACTTGCGGCCTGGACGGAGGCGGTTCTGCAGACCCATCGCCCCGATGCCGTGTTCGTCTACTCCTCGGCCATGGCCCAGTATGTGCTGAATGCGCTGGAAAGGCCCGGACGCTTTGTCATGGATTTCGTCGATGTCGATTCTGATAAATGGGGGCAGTATGCGGCAAGCTGCTCTTTTCCCATGAGCTGGATCTACCGCCGGGAAAGCGAAAGGCTGCTGGCCTTCGATCGCGCCGTTGCCGCCGCTGCTTCAGCCAGCGTATTCGTTGCCGAACCGGAAGCGGCACTGTTTCGTCGGCTGGCGCCGGAGGCGGCGGAAAAGACGGTGGCAATCGCCAATGGCATCGATGCGGATTATTTTTCCCCCGATCGTGATTACCCGCAAATCTTCACGCCCGCCGACGGTCCGGTCATGGTCTTTACCGGCACCATGGATTACTGGCCCAATGTCGATGCCGCCATTTGGTTTGCCGATGAAATCCTGCCCCTGATCCGCCAGCATCATCCGACGGCCTGTTTTTATGTCGTCGGCGCCAATCCCTCGCCGGAGGTGATGGCGCTGAAGGAACGCGACGGGGTGGTGGTTACCGGCCGGGTCGAGGATGTGCGCCCCTATATCGCCCATGCCGATGTGGCCGTGGCGCCGGTGCGTATTGCCCGGGGCATTCAGAACAAGGTGCTGGAAGCGATGGCCATGGCCCGCCCCGTGGTGACGACGCCCAGGGCGTTGGAAGGGATCGATGCCGCTGCGGGGCGCGAGGTGCTGCTGGGAAGCGATGCGGGATCCTTCGCCGCTGCCATTTTATCGGTTCTGAACGGTTCGGCGCCGTCCTCCTTGGGTGCATCCGCCCGGGCCATGGTTCTGCGGGCGCATGACTGGGAAGCACTGCTGGCTGCCTTCGATCCGTTGCTGGGCATTGGCGAAGGAGCCGGGGGTTCAGCCGATATTGCGCACGATCAGGGGGCCGAGAAGATTGGCCAGGCCCACGGGTAGGCGCTTCCAGGCGACAATGAACAGGCGGTATTTCGGGTTGTTGGGATTGATTTCCGGCACCGGGCCGCCATCGCGCATTAGATAGGCATGGGGAATCGGCTCCGGCGTGAAACCCCAGTTCTTCTTGAAGGAAAATGGCCCGGTCCCGGCTTTCGATCGTCCGAAATCGAAGACGGGATAGCCGTTTCCGATCGCCCGGCGCATCAGCCGCCAGTACATCAGATCGGCCGCGCCCAGCCGCCGCGCCGCCGGCGCGGCGCCGGTATAATAGGGCATTACCCGGTCACGAAAATAGAAACTCATGACCGAGGAGAGCGGTTCCTCGCCATCATAGACGGTCAGGATATCGCAATCCTTGCCGAAAACGGCGCGCAGATTGGTAAACAGAGAGCGGGGAAAGGCCGGAGTGCCGAGATTGCGCAGGGAGGTGGTGTAGAGCCTGGAGAAGGCCTCGATATCCTCATCCATCCGCCAGGTCAGATCGCTTTTCAGCGCTTTGCGCACCACGGCGCGCTGTTTCCGTGGAATGGCCTTGAGGGTTTCTGTCTCTTCTTCCGGCATTCTGCGGGCGAAGTTGAAATAAAGATCGTCCTTCACCTGCCAGCCGTCGCCAGCCTCGGCACAGCCGCGATATTCGAGATATTCCGCCCCGGTCTCGCGCATCAGGGATTCCGCGGCCTTGTTCAGGGCGGCGTGGCTTTCTTCGTCTTCGCTCAAAGGGCCGCCGCCGACGCAAAAGGGCAGGGAGATCAGCCCGTTGGCGAAGAGGCGGCTTTTGATGCGGATGAGCGGCAGAACGCCGGTGATCCTGCCGCCGCTTTCGGCATAAAGGTAATGGGCCGGGTGGGCGAAGCTGTCCTGAAGAACCTTCTTCCAGCCGGCGCGATGAAAGAAGGTCGCCCGTTCATGGGCCAGGACGAAGTCGTCCCAGCGGCCGGTATCCTTATCGTCCAGGGTCTTGACCTCGATACTCATGCACTGTCCCTTGGTTCGTTCGCTTTGCTGCCGGGCATGCCGGTGGCTTGTCGGTAACGGAAATCCGCAAAAAACGGAGCGGTGGGCAAAAGCGCCCGTCGTTTGCTCACTGCGGGCAGAACACCTTGTCCATCCGGTTCCACTGAAAATCGCGGCACAGTTTCTTCAGCTTGGCCTCCATGCGCCGTATACCCGTATAATGGCGTACGCGTGTTTTGAGTGCCAGCCCGTGCTGGCGTGGTTGATCTGGATCGACCTCCCAGGGATGGAAATAGAAGATACAGGGCAGGCGGTCGTGGCGGTTCACCCGGCGCATCGCCCAGCGCGAGAGGGGATAGGGCAGCAGCCGGAAATAACCGCCACCGCCGATGGGCAGGTTCAGCGACCCCAGGCGCAGGGTGGTGACGGGATATTCCTCGAAACCGGGTCCGCCGGTCGGGTAGAAGGCGCTGCGCGGTGCTTCGGGCATGCCGTAGAAATCGTGATGGACCGGATAGATGCTGGAACTGTAGCGGTAGCCTTCCTCGGCCAGGATATCGAGAGCCCACAGGTTATCCCGCCCGATGGAGAAGGTGGCGGCCCGGTAGCCGATGACGGCAGTTCCGCCGGCATCTTCCAGCACCGCCTTGGTGCGGGCGATATCGGTGCGGAAGTCCTCCGGGCTCTGCTCATCGGCACGGAAATGGGCGTAGCCGTGACTGGCGAGCTCATGGCCTTCCTCGACGATTCGCCGGATCAGGGCCGGATAGCGTTCCGCCACCCAGCCAAGGGTGAAAAAGGTCGCCTTGATACCGGCGCCGGCGAATATTTCCAGCACCTTCTCCGTGTTACGCTCCACCCGGCAGGGCTGACTGTCCCAGACATTGCGCCCGAAACGGTCGGCGAAGGCCTGCACCTGGAAGTAATCCTCGACATCGACGCTCATGGCGTTCTGTGCGGGCGAGGGCGGCGGGGATTTGGCGCGAAAGCGGGCGATATCGGCCCGGGAAGAAGGTGAGGGGTGGGCGGTCATGGCTTCTGCTGTTCCAGATAACGGGCCGCAATCTGCAAGGCGCGGCGGATGGTGCGGTCGTGGCGGCGGACATATTCTTCCAGAATTTCCAGCCTTTGGGCGATATCGGCGAGGCCGTCGTTATCGGAAGAATTTTCCGCCCGTGCGGGCAGGTGGCCGTTGCCCATGGCCGGGGCCGCGCTGTTGTCCAGAACCTGTTCGGTTTCGGCGCGCAGATCCTCGGCCACCTGTTCGACCTCGTCGGCGTCGAGGCGATGCAGCTCTTCCAGACAGCCGTAAAGCAGCAGGCGCGAAACCAGGGTGTTGATGCGCCGGGGAACGCCGCCGGTGTGTTTGTAGATGGCCCGGTAGGCGTCGGCGGTGAATTCGGGGTCGTTCTGCCAACCGACGGTGGAAAGGCGGTGTTCGATATAGGCTCTGACCTCGCCCTGTTCCAGCGGTTTGAGGTGATAGGAGGCAATCACCCGCTGGCGCAGCTGGTCGAGCTCGGGACTGGCGAGGGTGGTGCGGAACTGGGGCTGACCGAGCAGGAAGCTTTGCAGGGGCGTCGATCCGTCGATCTGGAAATTGGAGAGCATGCGTAGCTCTTCAAGCGCCTGAACCGACAGGTTCTGTGCTTCGTCGACGATCAGCAGGCAGCGCTTGCCCTGGCGGTGATGTTCGGTGAGAAAGGCTTCCAGCCGGTTCAGCAGCGTCGCCTTGTCCAGCCCTTCCTGATCGATGCCGAAGGCGGAGGCGACCATGCGCAGCATATCGTCGGCGCCAAGCTGGGTGTTGACGATCTTCGCCGCCGTATAGCGTTCCTTGTCCAGTGTCGCGAACAGATGGCCGACCAGCGTGGTCTTGCCGGCGCCGACATCGCCGGTGATGATGATGAAGCCTTCCCCCTGACTCAACCCATAGGTCAGGTGCGCCATCGCCCGGCTGTGGACGCTGCTGTCGAAGAAGAAGCGGTGGTCCGGCGTAAGCTGGAACGGCAGTGCCTTCAAATTGTAGAAATCGGTATACATCTGAACAATCCGGACTGTATCCGCGTGAATATGAAGGAAGTCTTGTTCCGCACCCTGTTTATTCCCTCTGTTTACAGGACTCTGGCGCGAAAGTGTTCAGATATTATTGCCGCAGGGCGGTTTTTATCATTGTCCGCCGTCACAGGAATGTTTTTCGGGCAAGAACCGCCGCGGGCGGGTTTCAGAACGTCTTGCGCAGGCGCAGGGAGAAGACGTTCTCCATCTGACCGGTGCCGCTCTCATTGTCGCGGTTGAGGTAATCGTAAGCGAGGGTACCGCGGAAGGTCTGGCTGAAATCGTAGCCGAAGGACAGCCCTGCCCGCAGGATCGCATCCTTGCCCCCGGCATTGCGCGGATCGGTGGTTTTGGAATAACTGGCGCGGATCTCCCCGTCGAGGCGGCGGCTGAGCTGGCGGTTGAGGAAACCCTGAACGCCATAGATCGTTTCGTCCGTATTGTCGATGTCGAACTTGCGCTCAGTCAGAAAACTGGTGAGGTTGAAACGATTGCGCATCCGCACGCCGGAGAAGACGATTTTCAGATCCTTCTGGCGGAAGGTGTTGTCCGTCTGATCCAGGTTGGTGCTGGCCGGATCAGCGGGCAGACCCGTGGAGGGGTCGATAAGCTGTCCCTGATCGTCGATGATGAAACCGGCGAGCTGATCGTTCAGCGCCCCTTGCTGGGTCGAGATGGTTTCCTCGTAAATCGCCTTGATGAAGGTCTTTTCATCGACCTGATAGGAAAAATCGCCGGAAAGAATGGTATCATCGAACCGCCGCCCGATCTCCAGACGTGCCTCGGTGCGCGGTCCCGGCGTGAAACGGGCGCCCGCCCGCCAGGTCAGGCCGCTGATGTCGACGCTGCTGTTGTCGTCTATGGTTTCATAGCCCAGCCGCCCCAGAAGGGAGATGCGCCGGGTCAGCACATATTCGCCGCGGGCCTCTACCGTCGTGCTTTCGAAATCGTTACTGCTCTTGCGGTCGATCAGGGTGTGATCGGCATTCAGCGACCATAGCAGCCGCCGGAAGCGCTGGCCGCTGGTAACATCGCCGCTGAAGCGGTGCGTGACGGCATCCGATGAGGGCGAGGGCGTGTTCGAAGTCGATGTCTGATCGTACATGACGCCGCTGAAACTGTAGCGCAGTTCCGAATCCGCCCAGTTGCCGAAGCGGTTTTTCACATAAGGACTGAAGGTATAGTTGGTGACCTGGGTCTGGTTGCTGCTCTGGCTGCGGTCGATGCCGGATATGGCGCCGGAGCGGGCGATGTCCTGCACCACGGAAGCAATGCTGGCATCCACGAACAGGACATTTTCGTACAGTTCCGCCGTGCCCTTGCCCAGCACATTGATGCGCTCGCCGCTCAGCCCCGCGGTGTCGAGATATTCGTCATGGGCGATTTCACCGTCAAAAAAGACTTCGGCGCGCGCCCCCTTGCCCGAGATGCGAAGCCCGGCGGCGGTGGTGGTCAGCCAGTCGCCCTCGCGGCCGTTGCTGGTGCTGCGCACATTGTCCGTATAGCTTTCCTCGATGCTGATCCGCGGGTCGATGGTCCATTCCCCGGCCTGTGCGGCAGAAATGCCGAAGGCAAGGGCCGAAACGGTCAGCGCCGTCAGAAGACGCGGACCCGCCGCCGGAAAACATGATCCCCCGGGCAGGGCGGGGCGGTGTTTATTTACGGTCGGGGCCACTATTCAACCAATTCAACAGCTATTGCAGTTCAGCGGGTCTCGGTCTTGTGCTTCTTCGGGCCTTATCTTTCCGAATAGCCGTAATAATACGCGCCGAATCGGTCCGACTCCGCCTTGAAGCTGATCTTGTTTAGCACAAAACTTATGTTTTGACAGGTGCTGATAAGAGAAAGTGCTTCCTCCAGGGCACGGCGGCCGGTTTTGTCGGCTTCCACCACCATGACAATCTGTCCCATATACATTGCCAGCACGGAGGGTTCGCTGCTGGCAAGCACCGGGGGCGCATCGAAAATGATCACCCGGTCGGGATAGCGACTGGCAATATCGGTGATGAATTCGCCCATGCGTGCGCTGGAGAGAAGCTCCGTCGCATGCGGGCTGTATGTCCCGGCGCCGAGCAGGGACAGATTGGGCACATTGGTGCGGATCACCACTTCGGAAAAATCGAGATCGGGGTCTTCCAGCAGGTCGATCAGCCCTTTCTCCGCCTCTATCCCGAGGCGGCGGAGCAAATCGCGTTTGCGTACATCGCCATCGATCAGCAGCACATTGAGATCGCGTTCGGAGGCGATGCTCATGGCCAGATTGATCGAGGTGAAGGTCTTGCCTTCATCGGGGCGGGTGGATGTGACCATGATCAGATGGCCGTTTTCGATCCGGTTGGCGCCCTTGCCGAAGGCACGGTTCAGGAGCCCGCGCTTGATGATACGGTATTCTTCGGCCAGGCGGGTCGGGGTGCCGGAGGCATCGGGGGTGACGTAATCCTGCAGCCGCAGTCTGACCAGGTCGATATTGGCGCGTCGCTGGGCCGCGCGCGGGGAGGTGCGCTCCCCCCGGGCCTCCTTTGCCCGATCGGCGGGGGTGCGTGCCGGATCCTGCGGTGCTGCAGGGGAGGTCTCCGCCTGTTTTGCCGGCTTTGCGGCCGGGGCCGCCTGCTGTTCGGCCAGGCGGGCGGCCGCCTTTTCGACAAGGCTCTGGCGGGGGCCGTTGCCCCAGCGTTCGGCGGCGCGCTGTACCAGATCTATGCGTTTTTCGTCATCGGCCATCAGGTCAGTCCAAGAAGCTGGGTCAGTTTCGGCAGATAGCTATTCTTCAGAACCATGGCAAAGGCGGAGATTTTCGGCAGCATCATGACCAGGGAGCCGAAAATGCCGATCAGTCCCACCACCAGGCCAAGGAAGATGATGTTCAGGGTAACGGCCCGGGCGCGCTGGGCGCCGCTCAATACCAGAGAAACGCCGCCGAGCACCGGCAGGCCGAAGGTCTTGGCCAGGCTTTCGCGGGTAAGGAAGGTGTCCTGAAGCTGAGCCATCACCACCGGTATGGCGGCGCCGACGCCAAGGCTGACCAACAGTACGATCGACATCAGCAGCGGCCGGTTCGGCGCCGCCGGCTTGATCGGAATCTGCGGCGGGTCGACGATGCGGAACTGAACGTTGTTGTTCTGCGATTCGACCGCCTGGGCGACACGGGCCTGTTCGCGGCGGTCGAGAAATTCTTCATAGCGTTTCTTGATGATTTTGTAATCGCGGGTCAGATCCGTCAGCTTGGCCTGCAGCTTAGGGGCGGTCAGGGCCAGTTTCTCGACCCGGGCCAGTTCCGATTCCGCCAGGGAGAGGCGGCGCTTCAGCGCGGCGACCTCGGCCTCGGCCTCGACCAGGCGCAGCTTGATCTGTTCGTAGACATTGTTGGGTATGCGGGTTTTGGGCGGGGCGGTGCCGCCCGGGGCCGCGTCGCTATCGGCCGCCTCGGCCTGTTCGCGGCGATATTGTTCCATCAGCGCGGCGAGGGAGCGCTTGGCGGCAACCACGTCCGGATGCTGTTCGGTGAAGCGCAGGCGCAGATTATCGAGATTGCGGCGCATCTCCTCTATCCGCACCAGGGTGTCGGATTTCTGCTGCTGGGCGCCGACAACGATCTGCGGTGCCGTCTGTACATCCAGGAACTGGGGTACGGATTGCAGCTGCAGGCGGAGCTGATCGCGCTTGATGCGGGCATCGTCATAGGCCAGCTTCGCCTGATTGTAGTCGTTGCGGGCCCGTTCCAGCTGTGAGGCGAAATCGCTGTTCAGATCCAGCTTGCCGATATTCTTCTGGCGAAAGTCCGCCAGTTTCTTTTCTGCCTCGCGCAGCTGGCGCTTGTATTCGAGAAGCTGGTTGGCAATGAACTTCTGGGCGCTTTCCATCTGCTCGCGATTGCTGCCGAGATTGTTTTCGACGAAAATGGTCAGCAGCGACTGCACCACGAGCTGGGCCATGGCCGGGTCCGTATCGCTATAGGTCACGAGAAACAGATTCTTGCCCTGGGACTTTATCCTGGTGTTTTCCGCCAGGCGCTTGATCAGGGCTTCCATGTCTTCGGGCGTTTCGGCGGTCAGGTCCAGATCGGTCATGCGGGTGACCTGCTGCAGATTGGGCCTTGAAAGCAGGGTCCGCTGCACCAAAGTCACTTCGTCATTGAGATTGTTCTGTACCGTCACCCCCTTGAGCAGCGGGCCAAGCAGGGGTTTGGTATCGACATAGATGCGCGCTTCCGATTCATAACGGTCGGGCATCATGATTACCACGGCCCAGCCGACGGCGCACAACACCCAGGCGATGGCAAGGGCGTACCAGCGACGGCGCCAGATGGCATCCAGATAGGCGAAGAACTGTATCCTGAGGTTCTGCATACTTGTGGCGACCCTGATAACAGACGCGAGACGGCCGTTGCCTCTTTGTTTGTGGACGTTAAAGGCCAGGCTTCAAGAAAAGGTTAAATTGCCTCTTCCTTCGGTATACGCCCACTGCCACCGGTCGGATCCGCCGGCGGCATCTGCCGCCGATGCGGGTTCGCCGGACCGGATTGTGCACCGTGCCTTCACCCTGTGCTCAGAATAGCCGGGAAAAGATGGCCATGTCATGACGGCAATCACACCGCTGCAGGCTTTCTGGCAGGGCGGTGTCGAATTCGTTTGCTTCCGGCGCGGCTTTTCTTCCGCGCTGGAAGAACGGAGATCAGAACCAGGCCTGCGGGATGATGAGCACATCACCCGGCAGCATGCGGACATTGGCCGAAACGTCGCCGTCGCGGATCAGATCGTCGAGCCGGACCCGGTAGGATTGTTGTTTCTTGCCGTCGTTGCGGACAATGACGGCGCGGTTGCCGTCGGCAAATTCGGTCAGGCCGCCGACCTCGATCATGACATCGAGCACGGTCATGTTCTGACGATAGGGAATGGCCCGCGGTTCCACGGTTTCGCCGACAACGCGGATC
>WFTU01000128.1 GCA_015485375.1 Paracoccaceae bacterium
CGAGCAGGTGGCCGAGCGGTTCCGCGAAGCGGCGCAGACGGCCCATCGTCTGCCACCCGTCCGGGTACAGGGCTACTTCAACACCTGGCCGGCCATCCTACGTCAGCCGTGGGAAACCTTCTCCGGCGATGATGCGTACTACCGCTTCCCGCCAGACCCGGCCGCCATCGACCGCATGGAGGAGACCATGTGTTGGGTGTTGTGGCTCGGCGAGGAGGAACGCCATCTGGTCTGGATGCGCGCGGAAGGATGGCGCTGGCGCGACATCTGCCGCCGCTTCGGCTGCGATCGCACGACGGCCTGGCGGCGTTGGCAACGGGCCTTGGCCGTGGTGGTGGGTCACCTGAACGGATGATTTTGCCCAGCTTCTATTATCATCTGATGATAACTTTTGGTATTATCAGGTCGAGCCCACCTACGGCTCGTGTAACCGGCGCAAACGCGAAAGGCATGCCATGAAGCAGACAGTAGAAGCCATCATCGATGAGCAGGGCCGTGTTCGATTGGTCGAGCCCGTCGAGGTCAAGGGTGTGCACCGTGCTTTGGTGACCATCCTGGACGAGGCCCCGGTCGAAATCGACGAAACCACCCAACTCTCTGAAAGATCCCTTGGGGAGGACTGGCTGAAGCCGGAAGAGGATGAGGCATGGGCCCACTTGCAGTCGGCGAAGTAGTCCTCGTTCCTTTCCCCTTTTCCGATCTGTTGGCCTCCAAGCTGCGCCCGGTACTGCTTCTTGCCCATGCCGGGCGAGAGGATTGGTTATGTCTGCAGATCACCAGTCGTCCTTATGCTGACCCATTTGCAATCGAAATCACACCGGATGATTTTGTGCATGGGTCATTGCAGCGGGTTAGCTACATACGCCCGGGAAAGGTATTCACGGCGCACCAAAGCCTGTTTCAGGGTAGTGTTGGACGGATCAATCCCGACAGGCTGGAACAGGTAAGAAGCCGTGTCGTTGAGTTGATCCAAAAAGGGAAATTGCCCGACTGAGTTGTTCGTCGCGGGAAGATGTTGACAGAGGCAGTGTAATGACGACGAAAACCATCGTGATTGGCATCATGCCGCAGGAAAAGATTCGGGAGCGAATGCGTTCGATCGCACGCGGCGAGTACAAGCCCAAGCCGGGAGAGCCTCAAGTTTGGTTTGCCTCCATGAGATCGGTTGCCGAGGTGCTGAGCGACGAGAACCGCGCATTGTTGAAGGTGATCCAGGAGACGAAGCCGGTTTCCATCTCGGAACTGGCTCGTGCAACAGGTCGTGCGCCAGGGAACCTGTCGCGCACGCTGAAGACGATGGCGCGATATGGCATCGTCGAATTGCGGAAGGAAAAGCGCACGGTGCGGCCGGTCGCTAAGGCGACGGAGTTCAGGATCATCGCCGCGTAAAGGGGCTGTCATAGTCGAGAAGACCAAATCGAGTCGCATACTCTCGGCCGTTCATGAAACGGCAAGTGATCTGCATCGTCTGGGATTAATTGGCAACGCCAAGATGCGGAAATACGATGCCCTTTGTCGAGAAGATGCGGAACATTTGCTGCGAAATGCTCTGCTGGATGGGGCGTCCTCTGCGCCTGCAGGTATTGCAGACTCGAAGTACTTCGACGGATTGCGTGGAAAGATTCTTCGCTGCTCCTCAAAGCAGGATCGTTAGCCGGACAATAGGGAAATCAAGCGAGTTTGCGTGTCATTACTGATTGCTGCGAAGCGATGCGTAGCAAATCGAAATCCCGCCCCGTTTCGGGCTGCAACACTTTCGCCGGTTTCGCGCTAGGATTGCGCTAGCATCGCGAGCAAAGCGCGTTCGGGGCTCGGGGATTCTCCCCGGGCCCTCGTCATTTTGATGCTCGCCATCCCTGGCTCGCACCCCTTCGGGGCGACCTGGCGGTCGTCCAAATCCGCTGTCCTGCGGATTTGTCACCCCCTGCCAACCGCTGTCGCCCTCTGCGGGTCCTTCCTGGCCGCTGAGCCCTGCGGGGGGCGGAGGCGCGGCGTTTTGCCAGCGTCACCCCGAAAAACCGGGTTCGCGGTTCGCACCTGAGGTTCGCATGCAATCACCATGGATCTGAAC
>WFTU01000129.1 GCA_015485375.1 Paracoccaceae bacterium
ACTCGGAATGGAACTGGTCGTTGGGGGATTGTTCGGTCATTGCGATACCTCTTGCGGGTTGGGACCGTATTTGTTCGAACCGGGTTTGGAGGGGCGCGTCATCAGGAAAACAAGACCGGCCAGCAGCACGATAACTGCCAGCATGGGTGTAAACCCGAAGCCCCAGGCAACATAGCCGAAGCAGTTTTCACCGCTGCCCATGCACTCCGCAAGGTCCGAGGCGACAATCCCCAGAATGCGGGCGAAAAACAGGAAGATGGCGAACCACACAAGCAGCGACCAGCCGGCCCATCCGATATCATGGAAACGACGCCACGCCACAGCAATCCACGGAATAAGCAAGGCAATGCATAGCGCCGAAACGATAATCATCGGAACCGAGCCCGTGTGGACCTGAAGGCCCATCGGGAACGACATGGTGAGTGCGCCGCTCATGAAAACCCCCGCCATCAGCAGGGCATGTGCCAGATTTACAAATCCTGTGAACCACCAGAACTCGGACCGTGAAGCACGGCCCGAGAAGGTTACGTATTTACGAAAACACGTCGATATGGCTTGTGTCGGTCCCACGGCTCTACCCGATCGCTTTCAGGACAGCTTCGCCAAGGCTGGCGGGGCTGTCGGCTACGACGATACCGGCGGATTTCATCGCCTCGATTTTGTCCTCGGCACCGCCTTTGCCACCGGCGACAATCGCACCGGCATGGCCCATGCGACGGCCCGGAGGCGCCGTGCGGCCGGCGATGAAACCGGCAACGGGTTTGGAGCGACCGCGTTTGGCCTCGTCCTTGATGAACTGCGCGGCGTCTTCCTCGGCCGAACCGCCGATTTCACCGATCATGATGATGGATTCGGTTTCCGGATCGCCAAGGAACAGTTCCAGCGCATCGATATGCTCCATCCCCTTGATCGGGTCGCCGCCGATGCCGATACAGGTGGACTGGCCAAGGCCCGCGTCCGTCGTCTGTTTCACAGCCTCGTAGGTCAGTGTGCCGGAGCGCGAAACCACACCCACGGAACCGCGTTTGTGGATATGCCCCGGCATGATGCCGATCTTGCAGGCATCCGGAGTGATAACACCCGGACAGTTCGGCCCGATCAGTGTGGATTTGGAGCCTTCGAGCGCGCGTTTCACCCGCATCATGTCCAGCACCGGAATGCCTTCGGTGATAGCCACGATCAGTTCCAGTTCGGCGTCGATCGCCTCGAGGATCGCGTCGGCGGCAAACGGCGGCGGCACATAAATCACCGTGGCGTTGGCCTCGGTCACATGTTTGGCCTCGTGGACGGTGTTGAAGATTGGCAGGCCGATATGCTCCTGCCCGCCTTTGCCCGGCGTCACACCGCCAACCATCTTGGTGCCATAGGCAATCGCCTGTTCGGTGTGGAAAGTCCCCTGAGAGCCGGTGAGGCCCTGACAGATGACCTTGGTGTTTTCATTGACGAGAACGGCCATGGTTCAGGCTCCCTTCACAGCTTTGACAATTTTTTCGGCAGCATCGGCGAGGTTGTCCGCCGCGATCACATCGAGACCGGAGGAATTGATAATCTCCTTGCCCTTTTCGACGTTGGTCCCCTCGAGACGCACAACCAGCGGCACCTTCAGGCCAACCTCTTTCACGGCGGCGACCACACCCTCTGCGATCACATCGCAGCGCATGATGCCGCCGAAGATGTTCACGAGGATACCTTTGACGTTCGGGTCGGAGGTGATGATCTTGAAAGCCTCGGTCACCTTCTCCTTGGTTGCGCCACCGCCCACATCGAGGAAGTTGGCAGGCTCGGAACCGTAGAGCTTGATGATGTCCATCGTCGCCATCGCCAGACCGGCGCCGTTGACCATACAGCCGATCTCGCCGTCCAGCGTGATGTAGTTCAGATCGTATTTGGAGGCTTCAAGTTCTTTCGGATCTTCCTCGGTTTCGTCGCGCAGGGCCAGAATGTCGGCATGGCGGTAAAGCGCGTTGTCGTCAAAACCCATTTTCGCGTCGAGGCATTTCAGGTCGCCCTCGTCCGTGACGATCAGCGGGTTGATCTCCAGCATCTCCATGTCTTTTTCGACG
>WFTU01000130.1 GCA_015485375.1 Paracoccaceae bacterium
CCTATCACCTCGCACTTGGCGAGGTGATAGGTCATGAAATTCCCTTTATGGTAAATGGTTAACGCCGCCGACACGCCACGAACGGGCGTCATGGATAAAGTCCAGCCGGGTGACAGAGAGGTTGTCGATCTTGAAACTGAACGCGGCCTTCGGGGTCATGCCGCTGGCCCGCTGGATGCCGGACAGGATGACGGCGAAATGCGCGACCGCGATGATATCGCCGGGGCCGTGTTCGGCGATAAGATCGTCCACCGCTCCGGCAATGCGGTTCGACAGGGCGTTCCAGCTCTCGCCGTTCGGCGGGGCGATGTCGCCGGGTTCGGACCAGAACTTGCAGCTTTCGACCGGCGAAATACGCGCAACCTCGTCCATCGGCAGCCCGTCCCAGTCGCCGAAGTTCATTTCCCGCAAGGCCGGATCATGCGGCAGGCGCGGGCGGTTTCCGGCGATGGCATCGGCAGTGGCCGCGGCGCGTTGCAGGTCGGACGAAATCACGCTGGCCCGCTTCGGAAGATATGCCTCCAGCCGTTGCAAGGCAGCGGTATCGGAGAGGTCGGCGGGAATGTCCTTCCAGCCGACAAAGCCCTTTGCGTGGGTCGGGCCGTGGCGCACCCACCAGAAACGGGTGGTCATGTCATCCCCTCCGGCAGTGCCCCTTTCAGCACCAGCGGCAGGCCGGCGGCCACGAAGACCACCAGATCGGCGCGGGCGGCCAGATCGCGGTTGAGCGCACCCTGCGCGTCGCGGAATTTCCGGCCAAGCGCATTGTCCGGCACCAGCCCCATGCCGACCTCGTTCGACACACAGACCACCGGAACGGGGGCCTCCGCCAGAACATCGAGCAGCGCCGCAGCCTCGGCCGCGATATCGGCCTCCGCCAGCATCCGGTTGCCGAGCCAGAGGGTCAGGCAATCGATCAGCACCACGGAACCGGAGTCCATACCGGCGAGTGCCCCTGCAATATCCGAAGGCGCCTCGATCAATGTCCAGCCGTCGCCACGTTGCTGTTTGTGCTGCGCGATCCGCTCTTCCATCTCGCCATCGAACGCCTGCGCCGTGGCGATATAGACCTTCGGGCGCGCCGCCACCCGCACCAGCCGCTCCGCCCATGCGGATTTGCCGGAGCGCGCGCCGCCAAGCACGAGGGTCAGGTCTGGAAAGGGCTTCGGCATGGTGCATTCCTGTTCGGTTTCCCCATTCATAGCGGGAATCGCGCCCGTCACAAGATAATCAAGCCGTGAATTGAATTGTCGCGACATCTGGCCTACGGTCGCAAAACCCGAAACTGCATATCCGGACCCGTTATGAAAAAGATTCTCGTCACCCTCGCTTTCCTGTTTTCCACCGGCGCCGCCTATGCGGGCGAGTTTACCATCGCCTTTGACTGGGACGGGCTGGAGCGCTGCACCAGCGGTCGGCCGAATACGGTCGAGAGTCCGGTTTTCGAGGTCCACGGTGCCCCCGAGGGCACAAAGTGGATATATTTCAAGCTGGTCGACCTCGATGTTCCGGACTACCGGCATGGCGGCGGCTGGGCGGCCTATACCGGTGACGGCCCGACCGAAGCGGGGGCCTTTACCTACAAAAGCCCCTGTCCGCCGAACGGCCAGCATACCTATGAATGGCGGGCTGCGGCTGCGGAAAGCAACGATTTCCTCGGGCAGATTCTGGGGGTTGCCACGGCGCAGCGGAAATATCCGGAGTAGCGGGTTTCCCTATTTCCCTCTCTTGAAACTTTCCAGTAACTAAACTACATTCCCAATTAGTGAATACTCGTTCTCCAAAGGATGCGGAATGCTTCAGGGACGGAAAATCCTGCTGGTTATCGGAGGGGGCATTGCCGCCTACAAGTGCCTCGACCTGATCCGTCGTCTGGCGGAACGGGGTGCGGGTGTGACTCCGGTTCTGACCCGCGCCGCACAGGAATTCGTCACACCGCTGTCGGTCGCCGCCCTGTCGGGGCGGAAAGTCTACACCGACCTGTTCGACCTGACGGACGAGGCGGAAATGGGCCATATCCAGCTTTCGCGCGAAGCAGACCTTGTGGTGGTCGCACCGGCCACCGCCGATCTGCTGGCGAAAATGGCGGGCGGTCAGGCGAATGATCTGGCAACCACGCTGTTGATGGCAACCGACAAGCGGGTGCTGGTGGCGCCTGCCATGAACGTGCGCATGTGGGAGCATCCGGCAACGCAGCGCAATGTCAAAACCCTGCAATCCGACGGCGTGTTGTTCACCGGCCCGAACGAGGGCGACATGGCCTGTGGCGAATTCGGCCCCGGCCGCATGTCCGAACCGCTGGAGATCGTCGCCGCAATCGAGGCCGCACTTTCCGGTGGTCCGCTGAAGGGCAAACATATCCTTGTGACCTCCGGCCCGACGCACGAGCCGATTGATCCGGTGCGCTATATCGCCAACCGGTCCTCCGGCGCGCAAGGCACGGCGGTGGCCGAGGCGCTGGCCGGACTTGGCGCCCGTGTGACCTTCGTGACCGGCCCTGCCGACGCGGACCGTCCCGTAGGGGTCGACGTGATCGAGGTTGAAACCGCGCGCGAAATGCTGGCGGCAGTCGAGGGCGCGCTCCCTGCAGACGCAGCCGTGTTTGCGGCTGCGGTGGCTGACTGGCGCATGGCGAGCGAGACTTCCTCCAAAATCAAGAAAGACAGTTCCGGCAGGGTTCCGGAGCTGGAATTGACCGAAAACCCCGACATTCTGAAAACCGTCGCGCACATGGGCAGGGGGCGCCCGCCGCTGGTTGTCGGCTTTGCTGCCGAAACCGACGACGTGATCGCCAACGCCGCGGCCAAACGCGAACGCAAAGGCTGCGACTGGATCGTGGCCAATGATGTCTCGCCCGAAACCGGCATCATGGGCGGGGACGAGAACGCCGTTACCCTGATCACCGCCGAGGGGCAGGAAAGCTGGCCCCGCCTGAGCAAGGTCGAGGTCGCGCGCCGCCTCGCCGCAAGAATTGCGGAGGCCCTGTAATGGAGGTCCTGCGTGTCACCAGAACCGGCTATGCCGATCCCGCGATTCCGCTTCCGGCCTATGAAACCGAAGGCGCGGCGGGGATGGACCTGCGCGTGAACTTCCCTCAGGAAACCCGCGAAAAAGGTCTGGTTCTGGCCGCCGGAGCGCGCGCCCTGCTGCCCACCGGCCTGAAATTCGAGATCCCCGAAGGCTTCGAGGTGCAAATCCGGCCGCGTTCCGGTCTGGCATTCAAACACGGTATCACGCTGGTCAACGCCCCCGGCACCATCGACAGCGACTATCGCGGCGAGGTCGGAATCCTGCTGATCAACCACGGCAACGAACCCGTGGTTATCAAACATGGCGAGCGCGTGGCGCAGATGGTATTCGCACCCGTCACCCGCTGTGAAGTCGTTGAAACCAAATCATTAACCCAAACCGGCCGCGGCGAAGGCGGCTTCGGTTCAACCGGGAGAGCATGATGCTACGAATGTCCCGCAAAATCGTTCTGGCGCTGGAGGCCGTTCTGGATATTGCCTACAACGGCCGTCCGCATCCGGTGCAATCCAAGGATATCACCGAACGTCAGGGCATCCCGCAGCGCTATCTGGAGCAGGTGCTGCAACAGCTGGTGCGCAAAGGTATCCTGAAGGGCGTGCGCGGCCCGCGTGGCGGTTACACGCTGGCCCGCGAACGGCGGCGGATTACCCTTGGTGACGTGCTTCGCGTCGTGAATCAAATGGAGTCGGACGAGGATTCCACCGTCTCGCGCGCCCCGCTCGGCGAACAGATCATCGCGCCGATCTGGGATGAAATGCAGCAGAATATCCTGAAGCACTACGACCAGATCACCATGGAGGACCTGTGCCGCGAAGCCGAGGAAAAGGGCATTCCGCGCGCCGACAAGGAAAAGGTGGATTTCACGATCTAGACGGCACTGCCCGCCACAAAGCCGCTGGCCCAGGCCCACTGGAAATTGTAGCCGCCGAGCCATCCGGTCACGTCCACCGCCTCCCCGATCACATACAACCCCGGCTGTTTCTTCGCTTCCATGGTTTGCGAGGACAGTTCCGCCGTGGAAACCCCGCCAACGGTGACTTCGGCCTTCGCAAAGCCCTCGGTTCCGGTCGGTTTGAAAGTCCATCCCCTGATCTGCGCCGCGATTTCCGACAGGCGGCGGTCCGGCGCATTTCCCAACGGCCCGTCCAGCGCGATACGTTCGGACAGCGCCGCGGCCAGACGGTCCGGCAAATGTGCGGCCAGCGCCGATTTCAGGCCTGATCGGGGCGTCGCGCGCTTCGCCTCGAGCAACCAGTCCGCATCTGCATCGGGCAGAAAATCCACGTGGATGTCCTGCCCCGGTTGCCAGTAGGACGAGATCTGCAACATCGCAGGACCGCTCAGCCCCTTGTGGGTGAACAGGGCCGCCTCGCGAAACCGCATCTTGCCGACCTGCGCCACCACCTCGGTGGAAACGCCGGAAAGGTTGCGGAACAGCGCTTCTTCGGACCCGAGCGTAAAGGGCACCAGCGCCGGACGCGGCTCGACAATTTTCAAACCGAACCGGCGGGCAAGATCGAAGGCAAACCCGCTTGCACCCATTTTCGGGATAGACGGCCCGCCGGTGGCAATCACCAGCGACGGGGCCTGCACCACCCGGTCCGCGAATGTCACGGAAAATCCGGCACCGGTATGGTTTACGTCCTCGACCGGATGGCCCAGCGCCAGTTCGACCCCGCCCTTTTCGCATTCCGCAAGCAACATCGACAGGATTTCACGCGCGGAGCCGTCGCAAAACAATTGCCCGAGGGTCTTTTCATGCCACGCGATACGATAGGATTCGACCAGTTTCAGAAAATCCTGCGGCGTATAGCGGCTCAGCGCCGATTTCATAAAGTGGCGGTTGGCCGAGATATAGCACTCCGGCGCGGTATGGATATTGGTGAAGTTGCAGCGCCCGCCGCCGGAAATCAGGATTTTCTTGCCGGCCTTGTCTGCATGGTCGATCAACAGCACCTTGCGACCGCGCTGTCCGGCCGTCAACGCGCACATCAGACCGGCGGCACCCGCGCCGATAATAATCGAATCGTATTTTTCGGAATCTGGCACCGGCGCTCCCCTATATCGGAAAGTCCCCTATAGAATGCCTGCGGTGCCCGCACAAGAAAAGGGGCCGGAAAACCGGCCCCTGATCCTTGGTGATGGAAACAACGATTAGTCGTCGTTGCCTTCGGAGTCGTTTTCGTTGTCGTCCGAACCGTTGTCGCTCGAGCCGTTGTCATTCGAACCATTGTCGTCGGAACCGTTGTCACGCGAGTTGCGGTCGTTGTCGTCGGACTCGTTGTCGTCGTTGCCTTCCGTGCCCTCGTCGGAGTCACCCGGCATGCCGGTAGCCATAGCGCCAGCGCCTGCGCCGGCTGCAACGGTGTCCATGGTGTTGCCGGTTGCGGGATCATAGGTAACCTGACGGGTAACGCCGGCAGCGGATACAGCGTCGATGGTGTAGACGCCGTTGGCATCTTTGACAACATTCGTGATGGTGTAGCCCTGTGCGTTCAGCTGTGTCTGGACCTGGGTAACAACCGGATCATTGGCGAAAGCGGCGGGAATGCCGGCGGCGGCCGGAGCCGGAGTAGCGGCCGGAGTTGCAGCGGGTGCCGGAGTAGCAGCAGGTGCCGGAGTTGCGGCAGGTGCGGCCGCCGGGGCCGGTGTTGCAGCGGGAGCCGCCGGAGCTGCCGGTGTGGCCGGTGCAGTCTGTGCGGATACAGCAGCTACGGAAAGTACCAGTGCGGATACGGCGGCGGTTACAAAGTATGTCGGTTTCATTTCAAGTTCTCCAGTTTGGTTTGTGTGTGTTTGGGTTTGTGTGTGTTGGTAGTCGGTAGGCGTTTCAGGTGGTCCACAACTCTGTGTTGCGATGAAATGAATTTGGCCCGACTGCCGGAAAACCTAAATTGCGTTTTGGGTATAAAACCGGCCGCTAAACCTATTCTCTAACTTCCGGAAATCGGGTGATTTTTGCCACCCAAGGTCTAAAACCCGCATATAAACTTTAGGTTATGCCCGCATTTCCCGCATATTTGCCCTGTTTTCCGCAATTTCAGCACCGGAATGCGATTCTTCGAATCATCCGGCTCTGGCGGTCGGAAAAAATTTATGTAAACTCCCGACAGGAAAAAATCGGGAGACCTGCCATGCCTACACCCCCTCGCGGTACGATTTATGACGATATTACCCAGACAATCGGGGGGACACCGCTGGTGCGCCTGTCAAAATTCGCCAAAAACGCGGGTGTGGATGCGGTGATTCTGGGAAAACTGGAGTTTTTCAACCCGATCAACTCGGTCAAAGACAGAATCGGCGTCGGCATGATCGACGCGCTGGAGAAATCCGGCGACCTGAAACCGGGCGGCACGCTGATCGAGCCGACAAGCGGCAACACCGGAATCGCCCTCGCCTTCGTTTGCGCGGCGCGTGGCTACAAGCTGATCCTGACCATGCCCGAGAGCATGTCGGTCGAACGGCGCAAAATGCTGGCCCTGCTCGGGGCGGAACTGGTGCTGACACCGGCCGAACTGGGCATGCAGGGCGCCATTGACCGCGCCGACGAGCTGGCGAAGGAAATCGAGGGGGCCATTGTTCCGCAGCAGTTCAACAATCCGGCCAATCCGGCGATCCACGCCGAAACCACGGCCGAGGAAATCTGGACAGATACCGGCGGCAATGTCGATATTTTTGTTTCCGGCGTCGGTACCGGCGGCACGCTTTCCGGCGTTGCCTCGGTCCTGAAATCCCGCAACCCCGACGTCCGGATCGTCGCGGTGGAGCCGGAGGACAGCCCCGTCCTGTCCGGCGGCATCGCCGGCCCGCATAAAATCCAGGGAATCGGCGCAGGGTTTGTTCCCACGATCCTCGACACCGGCCTGATTGACGAAATTATCACCATCGGCAACGAAACCGCGATGGATGTCGCCCGCAAGCTGGCCTCGACCGAAGGCATCCCCGTCGGGATTTCCTCGGGCGCCGCCCTTGCCGCAGCGGTCGAGCTGGCCGAAAGACAGGAGAACGCCGGCAAGAATATTGTGGTGATCCTGCCGAGCTTTGCCGAGCGCTACCTCTCGACCTCGCTATTCGACGGCCTGTAATGAACCCCGAAGAAATCGAGCGCTACGCCCGCCATATCGTGCTGCGGGAAATCGGCGGGCCCGGTCAGCAGAAACTGCGTAATGCGAAAGTGCTGGTGATTGGCGCGGGGGGCCTCGGTTCTCCGGCGTTGATGTATCTGGCGGCGGCCGGCATCGGCATGCTCGGGATTGTTGATGATGACGAAGTAAGCCTTTCGAATCTTCAACGGCAGGTCCTGCACAGCAGCGACCGGATCGGCGAGGCAAAAACCGACTCGGCCAGACAGTCCATCGCGGGCATCAACCCGCATGTCAAAACCGTCCCGCACCGGACCCGCCTGACGGTGGAAAACGCCGCCGACCTGATAAAGGACTACGACCTGATCCTTGACGGTTCCGACAATTTCGACACGCGCTATCTGGTCAACCGCACCTGCGTCGCCCTCGGCAAACCGCTGATTTCCGCCGCCATGAGCCAGTGGGAAGGGCAAATCAGCCTTTACGATCCCGCAAACGGCGGCCCCTGCTACGAATGCGTGTTCCCTGAACGCCCGGCCGAGGGCCTTGCCCCCTCCTGCGCCGAGGCGGGCGTCATGGGGGCATTGGCCGGTGTCATGGGCTCGATGATGGCGGGCGAGGCGATCAAACACATCACCGGTGCCGGAGAAACCCTGCGCGGCAAAATGCTGATTTTTGACGCTCTCTATGGCGAATGCCGGAAAATGGGTCTACACAAAAGGGGTGACTGTCCGGTTTGCGGCCACCTGTAGAACCGGAACGCCCGTTCAGGATCAGGAGAGAGCCATGGCAGAGTCCCTAAACTTCGATATCGTCGTTATCGGCGCCGGTCCGGCCGGTCTCAGCTTCGCCCGTTCGATAGCGGACACCGGATTGCAGGTCGCCATCCTCGAAAAAATGCCGGAGAGCGTGCTGGCCGATCCCCCGAATGACGGCCGCGATATTGCCCTGACCCACACATCCGAATCCACCATGCGCGACCTCGGCATGTGGGGCCACATCCCGCAGGACCAGATCGGCACCATCCGCGACGCCAAGGTCGTTAACGGCCAGTCCCCCCATGCCCTGCATTTCGACGCCAGCCGGACCCATGCGGATTACCTCGGCCATATCGTCCCGAATTTCCTGATCCGCCGCGCGGCCTATAATGTCGTCAGGGATTTCGACAACATTACCCTGATCACCGGAGTCGAGGTCACCGAGGTCCACACCGATCCCGCCATCGGCAAAGTTACGCTTTCGGACGATACCGAACTGACGGCCAAGCTGGTGATCGCGGCCGACAGCCGGTTTTCCGGCACGCGCCGCAAAATGGGCATCTCGGCCGCCATGCAGGATTTCGGCCGCGTGGTGATCGTCTGCGAGATGGAACACGAGCTGTCCCACAACGACACCGCGACCGAGTGTTTCCATTACGACCAGACCCTCGCCATCCTGCCGATGCACGGCAATCTTTCCTCGGTCGTCGTCACCATCTCCGC
>WFTU01000131.1 GCA_015485375.1 Paracoccaceae bacterium
AGGCCATGGTTTTCGTGCGCGTCGACTGGGACAAATACGGCCGCCACATGGTCACCACCAGCCGCAACATCCCCCGCCGCTCGACCCTGATCCTGCTGCACGGCGAACAGGAACTCGGCCGCCTGATTGCCAGCATGGACAGCGGGGAAATTCAGGCATTCATGGATTTGGGAATTGCGCCCTAAAAATCCAGATTCTCCACGCTCAGGGCATTTTCCTGAATGAACTCGCGGCGCGGCTCGACCACATCGCCCATCAGCTTGGTGAAAATCTCGTCCGCGTCGGCGGTCTGGTCCACCTTCACCTGCAACAATACCCGCGCTTCGGGGTCCAGCGTGGTTTCCCAGAGCTGGCCGGGGTTCATCTCTCCCAAGCCTTTGTAGCGCTGCAGGGTCAGCCCGCGTTCGCCCTCCTTGAACACCGCATCCAGCAGGTCCGAAGGGGCGTTGATGATCGTGTCGCGTTCCTTGCGCACCAGATGCGCCGGCTGGCTGTAGACCTCTTGCAGGCCTTCGGTCAGACCGGCCAGCTTGCGCGCCTCGGCACTGCGCAGCGCCGTGCCGTCGATGACGCGCACTTCCTCCACCCCGCGCAGCACGCGCGACAGGCGCAGGCCGCCATCGTCGGTCGGGCGGCTCTGCCAGCCCTTCTCGTATTCCGTTGCCACCAGATCGAGCCGCTCCGCCACCCTGTCAGCCGTCCCCTGCGGATCGCTGTCCAGCACACCGGGCACCAGCGCGCCGGCAATGGTTGCCTGTTCCAGAATGAACTGCGGATAATGCGTCGGGAAAGCACCCAGAACCGTGCGGCACTGCCGCGCTTCGGCCACCACCCGCGCCAGATCGGCGCCCGCGATTTCGGATCCGTTGCCAAGGCGCAGGACCGTTTCATTCAACCCCTGCTCGATCAGGTAATCCTCCAGCGCCGTCTGGTCCTTGAGGTAAACCTCCGACTTGCCGCGCGACACCTTGTAGAGCGGCGGCTGCGCGATATAGAGGTAGCCGCCCTCGATCAGCTCCGGCATCTGCCGGAAGAAGAACGTCAGCAGCAGCGTGCGGATATGCGCCCCGTCCACGTCGGCATCGGTCATGATGATGACCTTGTGGTAGCGCAGCTTGGAAATGTCGAACTCGTCCCGCCCGATGCCGGTGCCGAGCGCGGTAATCAGCGTCCCGATCTCCTGCGAGGTCAGCATCCGGTCGAAACGCGCGCGCTCGACGTTCAGGATTTTCCCGCGCAGCGGCAGCACCGCCTGATTGTGACGCGAGCGCCCCTGCTTGGCCGATCCGCCAGCGGAGTCACCCTCCACCAGGAACAGTTCGGATTTTGCCGGATCTTTCTCCTGACAATCCGCCAGTTTCCCCGGCAGGCTGGCCACATCCATCGCCGATTTGCGCCGCGTCAGCTCGCGCGCCTTACGCGCCGCATCACGCGCCAGCGCCGCCTCGACGATCTTGGACACGATGATCTTCGCCTGCACCGGATTCTCCTCGAACCACTCGGCCAGCTTTTCGTTCATCAGGCTTTCGACCGCAGGCCGCACCTCGGACGAGACCAGCTTGTCCTTGGTCTGGCTGGAAAACTTCGGGTCCGGCACCTTGACCGACAGCACCGCCGTCAGCCCCTCGCGCGCGTCGTCGCCGGTGAAGGTGATCTTTTCCTTCTTGGCGATCCCGCTGGAGGCCGCATAGTTGTTGATCGTCCGCGTCAGCGCCCCGCGGAAACCGGCCAGATGGGTGCCGCCGTCGCGTTGCGGGATGTTGTTGGTAAAGGGCAGGACATTCTCGTGGTAGCTGTCATTCCACCACATCGCCACCTCGACCGTGATGTCGTTGCTCTCTCCGACGATATAGATCGGCTCCTCGAAGGCAGGCGTCTTGGAACGGTCCAGATAGCGCACGAATTCCTTCACGCCGCCGTCATAGATCATCTCGACCTCCAGCGGCTCGGCAGGGCGTTCGTCGCGCAGCGTGATGCGCACACCGGAATTCAGGAACGCCAGCTCGCGCAGGCGATGCTCCAGCGTCGAGAACTTGTATTCGCGGTTGGAGAATGTCTCCAGCGACGCCAGAAACCGCACCTCGGTCCCCGTGCGGTCGGTATCGCCCACGACCTTCAGGTGTTCCACCGTGTCGCCATGCTCGAACCGCGCCACATGCTCCTTGCCGTCGCGCCAGATGCGTAGCTCCAGATAATCGGACAGGGCGTTCACAACCGACACGCCCACCCCGTGCAGACC
>WFTU01000132.1 GCA_015485375.1 Paracoccaceae bacterium
CAAGCGCATGCTGGACGACACTCGCAAGGACCAGGTGTTCGACTTCGACGAATTGGGCGTGGATCAACTGTTTGTGGATGAGGCGCACCTGTTCCGAAAACTGTCGTTTGCCACCAGAAACGGCACGATCAAAGGCATCGACCCCGCCGGATCGCAGATGGCGATGGATCTGTTCGTGAAGACCCGCGCCATCAACGACAAAACGCCAGGGCGCGGCATCGTCTTTGCTTCGGGAACGCCGATCACCAACACGATGGCGGAAGCATATTCGATTTCGCGCTACTTGCAGCCGCAAGCGCTCGCTGAGCGCGGCATTTCGGCCTTTGACGCATGGGCGGCAACATTCGGTCAAACCGACAATGCGTTGGAGCAAAACCCGGACGGCGGCTACAAGATGGTCACGCGCTTCTCAAAGTTCGTGAACACGCCAGAACTTTCGCTGATGATGCGCCAGGTCATGGACGTGGTTTCTGGCAACGACCTTGACCAGTATGTGACGCGCCCGAAAATCAAAGGCGGGAAACGCAATCTGGTCGTCGTTGAGCCTTCCAGCGAGGTCAAGGAATACCAGCGCGCCCTTGCCGCCAGAATGCAGAATATCAAGAACCGAAAAGGACCGGTCAAAAAGGGCGACGACATTCTTTTGTCGGTAATCGGCGACGGTCGCCTGTCCGCGATCGACCCACGCCTCGTTGATCCCAACGCCACCGGGAACGGCTCGAAACTGGAGCGCATGATCCAGAATATCTATCGGGTTTGGAAGGGAAGCGAAAACGATCCGGCAGATCGGTCCCCGCTTTACGGAACCAAGCCAGAAGGCGGCTACACCGACCAGCCCGTTGAATACGGGCCCACCACCCAGATCGTGTTCTCGACGCTTGGCGTGAAGCCCACACGGCACAACCCTTCTTTCTCGGTTCACAAGCACATTCGCGCCAGCCTGATCAAAATGGGCGTGCCGGCATCCGAAATCGTGCTGGCCGATGACCTGAAAACCCATGCCATGAAGCAGCGGGCGTTCGCGGACATGAACGAGGGGAAAAAGCGCATCCTGATCGGATCGAAAAGCCTGTTCACCGGCGTCAATGCGCAGCGCCGCATCGCTGCCGTCCATAACCTCGACCCGCTCTGGTATCCGGCCGACGACGAGCAGCGAAACGGTCGCGCGCTGCGCCAGGGCAACATGAACAAGGAAGTCGAAATTTTCGACTATTCGACCAAAGGCACATACGATTCGACCATGTGGCAGATGATGGGGCGCAAGGCGGCCTTCATCGAGTCGTTCTTCCGGGGCGACCCAAACATGCGAGAGATGGAAGATCTTGGCGAAGCCAGCCAATACGAACAGGCGAAAGCGCTCACCACGTCGGATCCGCGCGTCCTGCAACTTACGGAGATGAAAGCTGAGCGCGACAAGTTGCTTCGCCAAAAGAATGGCGTGCGGCGGCAGAAGTCCATGCTCCAAAGCAAAATCTCTCAACTCAAGCCATACGTTGACCGCCTCGCCGACGATCTGTCGGTATGGCAGGACGCCGCTGCAAAGGTCGAGGATACCGGCGGCGACAAGTTTTCGATGTTCGTGGGCGGCAAACCGTTCGATACTCGCAAGGAGGCCGGCGAAGCGCTGATCGACGCCGCCAACGACGCCCTGAACGGCGATTTCTCTGCGCGCGACAAAGTGATTGGAAAAATCTCCGGCTTCAACGTTCTGGTGACAGCCACAAAGGCAGATATGTCCACCGAGTTTTCCGTTGAGGCGTTCAAGGGAAGGAAGGTCGAAGCTGGTTGGAGCATTGATCCCGTCGCCGTCGCGCGGCGCATCGAGGGGGCGCTGCAAAACATTGCAAGGATGCCTGGGAAAATCGAAAGCGCAATCGAGCGCGACACGGCTTCCATTGAAGAAGCTACCGCCTCGCTCGCAAAAGTCGAGGATTTCAAGAAACAGGCTGAACTGGACAAGCTGACGCAGCAGATCGACGACCTTGAAGCGGAACTCGCGAAGGAGTCGGTGCCTGAGAATACCCCGCCTAGCCAGGATGGCCCGATCAAGAAATTCGGTTCGGACGAATCCGGCGCCATGCAGATCCCGCATGTTGATTTCGGGAAGTGGGTGAAAGACACGCGGGAATTTGCCTCAAGCCTCCTGACAGATGCGATGCAAGGCCGCGCCGGGCTTCTTTCGCTGGTGCCGGGCCGGGCTCTGTTTGTCGAGTTGGGTGGGAAACTCGGGGCAGCTCAACACTACATTCGCCTGAAAGAGGAAATGGACGCTCTGCGCAACGATTGGCAGGCTCGCACCGACAAGGTGGCGCGCCGGTGGCTCGACCTGATGCGCAAAAAACCGGATCAGAACGAAAAGATGATGGACCTGATGCACCGGGCCACGCTGGCCGGCGTCGATCCGTCCAAGCCCCTTGGAAAGGACGTGGCCAGGGTGAAGCAGGCCAACCTGGATGTTGAACAATTCCCTCCCGGAGATCCGCGGCGCGACATGGCGGAGAAGTTCCTTGCCGATGTGAGCGAGCAGGAGAAAGCGCACGCCGCCCTGTCAAAAGAGTTCGACGAATTGTCGGGTGAGTTTCAGAGAATTTTCCGGCGCGTGGCCCTCGAATACTCCAAGATCGCAGACCAGTTCGAGGCTGCGGTGATCGAGAACATCGAGAACGCCATGAAGATCGGCTTGAAAAAGGCCGAGCGGGCATATCGCAAGGAAATGCAGAGGATCACCGACGAGGGCCTTGAGGGCGCCGAGCGCGACGACGCCATTGCCGCGGCGGAGCACAGGATCAACATGGCGCGCCAGCGCAACGGGTGGTCGAAAAAGGCGCGCCTGGCGCAGCTTCGGTCGCAGTTCGAAGAAAACCGCCTGAACGGCGTTTATTTCCCGTTGGCGCGGTTCGGAAATTACTTCGTGACCTTGCGCGACGCGACGTCTGGAAGGGTCGTGTCGTTTTCCCGGTTCGAGAAGAAACGCGACCAGGCGCGCTTCATTCGCACAAAAGAGCGTGATGACAGTGTGATCGTCTCGCACGGTGTGCTCGGAGATGGCGATGGCCTTCGCTCGGAGGTCGATCCCAGCTTCGTCGCGGACATTCAGGAGTTGCTCGGAGATTTCAATGCCGACCCCGCGCTGATGGACATGGTTTGGCAGAAGTGGCTTGAAACCCTGCCGGACCAGTCGATCAGGACAAGCCGAATCCACCGCAAGGGGCGAGAGGGCTTTTCCAGGGACGCATACCGAGCCTTTGCCAACCATATGTTTCACGCATCGCACCAACTCGCACGCCTGAAATACGGACTGCAAATGGGTGAGGCGTTGAACGATGCGGAGGAAGAAGCCTCCAACAGCGACGATCCTGAGCGCTCGGGGCTGGTCGTGAGCGAAATGCGCAAACGCCACGAGTTCACTATGAACCCAAAGGGTGGTGCCGCAGCAACGGCAATCACGTCTCTTGCCTTCGTCTGGTATCTTGGCGCTACACCGGCAGCCGCGATCGTAAACCTCACGCAAACGACGATTCTCGGCATTCCGATCCTTTCTGCGCGTTTCAGGAAGGCGGGCGCGTCCGGGGTGGCGGCTGAACTCGGGCGCGCTGGTCGGGATTTTGCCACGGGAAAACTTGACGCGAAAAAGTCCAAGAACATCACCCATGAAGAAATCGCGGCAATCAACGAAGCGTATCGGCGTGGCACCATCGACAAATCTCAGGCCCATGAGCTGGCATCCGTTGCCGAAAGCGGCGTTGAGTATTCCGGTGTGCGAGAAAAATGGATGCGCCGGATTTCGTTTCTTTTCCACCATGCCGAGCGTGCAAACCGCGAGATCACATTCCTGGCGGCATTTCGGCTGGCGAAAAAAGACGGTGCCGGATTCGAAGATGCGGTCGGCATAGCCTCGAACCTGACATGGAAGGTGCATTTCGACTATCAGAACACGTCCCGACCGCGTCTCCTTCAAAACGACACGGCCAAGGTGTTGCTGGTGTTTCGCCAGTTCACCATCAACATGATCTGGCGCCTGTTCCGCGACGCGCATCAATCGTTGAAAGGTGCCACGAAAGATGAGCGCACCGAAGCAAGGCGTCAGCTGGTGGGAACCACGCTGATGCTGCTGTCGCACGCAGGCATTCGCGGTGTGTGGGGCTATGGTCTGCTGACAATGCTGTTGGCGGCGTTCTTCCCCGGCGACGACGACGATGTTGACGCATGGCTGCAAGATGCCCTTCTCATGGAAGGAGACACGCCGGGCGTTGCCGCATGGAACTATGCGATGGGTATGGCTCTGAACGGCATTCCCGGCCAGGTGTTGGGCGTCAACCTTTCCGAACGCATCGGGATGCCGAACCTGTGGTTCCGAGGGTCGAACCGAGACCTTGAAGGGCAAGACCTCTATGATTTCTGGGTCGGCGAGTTCCTGGGCCCGGTCTATTCCATCGGGTCGAGCTTCTTCCGCGGCGCATCTTACCTGTCGAATGGTGATTGGTGGCGTGGCACCGAAGCCATGCTCCCGAAATTCATGCGCGACGTTTCAAAGTCCGTCCGCTACGGCGTCAACGGCGTTGAGACAAGAGGCGGAGACCCGATCCTGGAAAACGTGTCGCCATATCAGGCTCTTGTTCAGGCGATCGGATTCACGCCTGCCCCGATCGCCGAGCGATACAAGATCAACTCGCTGATGAAGAACCGGGAGTTGCGCATCGTGCGCAAGCGCAGCGCGCTGCAAAAACGGGTTGCCAAGTATATCATCGCCGGGAAGCCGATACCGCAGTCCGCACTGGAGAAGGTGCAGGCATTCAACGAGGAGTATCCAGAATACCCGATCACTCCGCAAACCGTGCGGCAGTCTGCCATGTCGCGGATCCGCGCCTCACAGCGAAACGAGTTCGGTATCCAAATCAATCGGCGCCTGAACGACAGGATCCGCGGCGAGGCGCCGCCTCTCGTTTACAAGTGATCGTGGCACCCACCATCTAGCCAAAGGCGCCAACATCTAGTATAGATTTTGGCAACCGCGCATAGGAAGTGCGCTCCCGTTCGTTCGGAGCAACTTCCTATGGCAAACATCCCCCAATTCTCGATCAAACCGACCGGCACATTCCAGGTCGTCAAGAATGGCGCA
>WFTU01000133.1 GCA_015485375.1 Paracoccaceae bacterium
CGACAGGGCGTGCATTGCCCGCAGCTTTCCGATGCAAAAAACCGCAGCATATTGAGCGCCACATCCCGCATGTTGTCCTGATCCGACAGCACCACCACCGCCGCCGATCCGATGAACGTGTCATAGGGTTGCAAGGTATCGAAATCGAGCGGAATATCATCCATCGCGGCGGGCAAAATCCCCGAGGACGGCCCGCCGGGCTGATAGGCCTTCAACACATGCCCCTCCGCCATACCGCCGGACGCCTCGATAATATCGCGGATGGTCGAGCCGGCAGGCAGCAGCTTCACCCCCGGCTCCCGCACCCGCCCCGACACGGAATAGGAACGCAGCCCCTTGCGTCCGTTCCTCTCCACCGCGCTCAAAACCTCCGGCCCCTCGCGCAGAACCCGCGTGACCCAGTAGAGCGTCTCGACATTATGCACCAGCGTCGGACGCCCGAAGATACCGTTTTGCGCCACATAGGGCGGACGGTGGCGCGGGATGCCGCGCTTGCCCTCGATACTCTCGATCATCGCGCTTTCCTCGCCGCAGATATAGGCCCCCGCCCCGCGACGAAGCTCGACAAAGCCCGATGGAAGGACCCCCGCCCCCACCAGCTTCGCGATCTCGCGCGTCAGGATTTCCCGCACCGCCGGATATTCATCGCGCAGATAGAAGAAAACCTTCTCCGCCCCGACCACTTTCGCCGCAATCGCCATGCCCTCCAGCACCGCCAGCGGCTCGCGCTCCAGATAGTAGCGGTCCTTGAACGTCCCCGGCTCGCCCTCGTCAGCATTGACCGCCAGATACCGCGGCGCCTGCTCCGCCCGCACAAGCTCCCACTTTTTCGCCACCGGAAATCCCGCGCCGCCCAGACCGCGCAGGCCCGACGCCCGCACTGTCTCTATCACCCGCTCAACCGGCAAGGCACCGGACCAGACGTCGAAATAAACCCCGTCGCCATATTCCTCGAAATAGGCCTCGACCGTCTGGTATTCCGGAATAACCGGCGCGAAATCCCCCGAAGCCACCACAGCCTGCGTTTTCGCCACATCCGCATGATCCACATGCCGGTGCCCGACCTCCAGCACAGGTGCGCTATCACAGCGCCCCATGCAGGGCGCACGCAGCACGCGCACCTCGCCGCCCGCGTATTTTTCGCCGAGTGCTTGCAGCAGCTCCGCGCTCCCCGCCAGTTCGCAGGAAAGGGAATCACATACCCGGATCGTCACCGCCGGAGGCGCCGCCTCCCCTTCCTTGACGATATCGAAATGGGCATAGAAACTCGCGACCTCGAACACCTCGGCCATCGACAACCGCATCTCCTCGGCCAAAGCCCGCAGATGCGCCGCCGAGAGATGCCCGTAAGCGTCCTGAACAAGATGCAGATGTTCGATCAGCAGATCCCGCCGCCGCTCGCGCGCCCCGAGCAGCAGACGCACCTCGCGCAGCGCCTCCTCCTCCACCTGCCGGCCCTTGGGCGTATGGCGCCCCTTGCCGCGTCCGGATTTCCACACCCCTTTGCGCATTTCCACAGTCGTCATGCCCGTCCCTCGATATTTGACAAAGGCGAGTTTACACCCGCACACGGTTTTCCATATACCCAAAACGACACGACACACCAAAAATCGCAACCCCGCTTGTTATCGGGCACCCCAAACACGATATACTCCCTATCGCGCGAAAACATCAGGAGCCCGCATGAAACGCCTAAAATGGATCGTCATCACGATTATAACGCTGATTGTCGCGCTGTTTTTCCAGTATTCCCTGCCCAAACACGACATCGTGCAGATCGTCGGCACCGATGTGAAACGCATGGACGTGGACAGCGGCTCGTGGCGCTGGGCCGCGCAAGATTCCGGCACCAATGTCACCAACACCCGCGACGTGCGCTTCATCAACGCCGCCCGCCCGAACGGCAAACCGCGTGTCTACCGCAACGAGGACACCAACTGGGGCTGGCCGCCCTATTTCAAATTCGACAGCGGCGATTTGAATGCCGAGGCGCAGGCCTATGCCAAACAGGACGACTTCTGGGTTTCCGTCACCTACTACGGCTGGCGCATCACCTTCCTGTCGATATTCCCGAACGCGGTCGGCATGAAACCCGTCTCCGGCCCCGACGCCACAATCATCCCGTGGTTCAACATTGTTTTCCTGACTCTGCTGACCGCGCTTGCAGTCTACATTTTTCTTAAAATCCGCCAGTTCAAACGCAAACGCGTCGATCCGGTGCTGGAAGATGTGGGCGAGGCATGGGACAGCGTCGAGGATACCGCCTCCGAAGCCAAGGACAGTGCCGTCGGCTGGTGGAAAAAGCTCCTGAAATGGATACGGCGGTAGGGCTTCCCCTAGGGCGTATACGTCACGGCCGGATAGAAACGCGGGCTGTTGACGATAGCCGTGCGCCAGTACTGGGTCTGGAGGCCCACCCAATCCGCCATCGGGACATAGGGCGTAAAGGTTTCCGTAACAACCACAGTCTCCAGCGGCGCCATTGTCGGAATAATATCCACCGGAATATTGACGTCGGTCAGCGGTGTCATGTCCGGCCCGCGTGTGACGCTCCAGAGCACAGTATACTCGATCCCGCCGCCGGGGCTGGTACGCGCTCTCACGCTGCTGATACGCAATCCCAGACCACTTCTGATCTTCGGCAACATGCGCGATTCAAGAAGATAGAGATTGTCCACGTCACCCGTGTTCAAATACTCGCTACGGGAAATAATATCCCCGATCGTATAGGTCACCTTCGCCGCATGACTGCGCGTTTTATACGCGTCAAAGAAAACCACGGTCCCTACGAACCATGCAAACAGAAACGGAAACCAGATCACAAACTCGATTGTGATCGTTCCGCGCTCGTCCTTGTCAAAGCGTCTTAGCTTCATCTTGTTGCCTGCCTGTTCTGCCGGATCATGGCGGCTCGTTCATAAATGCACCATAGGCCACCATGGCAAAACCGCCTGACGGGTCCTTGGTAAGCTGTGCGCCCAGCCCGGTTCCGGGTAACAGCGGATCAACCACCATACAGGCGCGTACAAACATAATATCCGATCGCGCCCCCGGATTCACATTCACTACCGGTGAAACTGCACCGGTGCGATCGACACACCCGATCTCGGATGTGTTTGCGAGACCGAGAGTCGTGCGATCAAGCACCGCGAGTTCGAGGTGAACCGAATTCTGGCAATCCTTGAATACCTTGGCGTAATTACAAACGTTGGCTTTCAGCGTGTCGTGGCTCGGGTTCGCACCGTAGAGCCCCAGCCGTAAATCCCGCACCATCAGGTCGAGTCCCCGTTCCAGCATCATCTGGCGCGTCATTAGCCAGCCTGCCTCGAACACAGAAAACACCAACCAGAAGAGCATCGGCGCCACGAGCACGAACTCGACGGTCGCGTTGGCGGAATCATCACGCCAGAAGGTGCGGACATCCTGTGCGATTTCTTTTGCCAGATACATCATTCGATCAGTTTCAGTTGGTCTATATCATTGGCAATTATGCGGAACGCATCGGAAATTTCGACACCTTCCACAAGGAAGAAATTGCTTGGCGAAGTTGCGCAATTCCGCATTTTCGTTTCGGCAGACGTGCCCGCAACTTCGAAGCCGATGGTATAGACTACAATCCCGGCATTCTTTGCAGCTGCACATATCTGATCAAGATACCGATCACCCGTTGTCGGCCCGACGACCGTCTCCAGATAGCTTGAGCCGTAGGAAATAGAATTCCTGTCCCAATAGTCGGCACTTCGGCGATTATAGTACCAGTCCTTGACCCGTTTGTCGTATGTATTCACCCCGTCAGTCATCAGCACTACAACCTTCAATGTCTCCGGATCATCATATGCTGCAGGACGGTTGGTAAAGCTGGGGTCAACAAGACCGTCGTTGACCAAACCCGTAATGACCGGCTGCGTGCCCGGATCCAGCAGGGCCACGCCCCACTTCATTCCAAGGTAGGAAGATGTATTCCCCTCGGGACGCAGGTTGCCGATCATGTTTTTCAGTGTGTTATTGTTGTTCGACATCGTGAGGATTTTACCCCCGCCGGTCGGACACCAGTAATATCCGCTGCGCCAACGCCAATGCTGGACCTGCTCGTACTGTGTCGTCGGTGAAATGCCCGTTCTTGTATAGTCCGACGGGTTCATCACGAAACAGTAGTCGTAATTCTGCCAGATGTTGAGGTTGTATTTCGTTCCCAGAGCCCGCCCGGGATTAACCTGTGCGGAGTACGGAATAATCGAAAGTGTGGTCTTGGCACGCGTGTTCGGCGTCAGAATAGTATCGACGAATTCGCGCGCCGCGACTTTCAATTTATCCAGCTTGCCATTCCAGCCCATGGATCCGGAAATATCGAGGACAAGCGAAATTTCGACGTTCGTCACGGCCTCTTCGGCGACACCGTGTGCCGCCGCAGTCAACGAATTGATACCCAGAAGTTTCAGGAAGAATGTTCCTACCTCGACGGTTGCATCTGCGGTAACAACTCGCGAATTGATGCTCAACTGTGACTGGACGTTTAGGTTTACCGTATATTCGCTGAAGGCGCGCGTGGTCATATAGTCCGCAACCACAACCGCCGGGTCAGCCCCCTGCTTGAAAGAAGCAGCCGACAGCACGCCGCGATCAAGCGCATCCTGAAGGTCCGCACGCATGGTTTCCTGACGCATGAAATCGACGGCCATTCCGCCGCCTACAACCATGATCAGAAACAGAACCAGAATAAACGGCGTAATCGCACCGTCTTCGCTTCTGGAAAGTTTTTTCAGCTTCGAAATAAAAAAATTCATCATCGCGCTCCCACGCAGGATAACCCAATAAAATTCATGGACCACTCCGCATGTTGCTCGCGAAATCCGGAGAATTCTGGCCCTGTTGTTCGAACAGCTGTACTAAAAACCACGCCTGCCGAAACGGCAAGAACCCCCTCCCCGATCGATTCCTCGGTTCACAGTATATCCCCGATATCGTCAATATTGCAATACTCGCACAACCACACGGATATTTCATGGTTGTTTAACCAGCATTAAGAGCATGAAACCTGTGTATACGTAATAATTTCTTGTGTTTTCAAAGCATATGGGCGGAGAGCCGTTTACCATTTGGCAATATCTTTGCTGTTAGACATTCCCGTCCGCAACCATGGAAAACGCATGAAACAGTTCGGGAATGCAGCCTTTCGCAGGGGCGCACTTGCTACATCTTCGGCAAGCGTCACGAATGGTGGATTTGTTGTGCTGGCCAACCTGCCCCCGATTGACGGGAAATCAGTCATCCACGCCGCAAAGCTCACGGCCATTCTCGCAAAATCCGGCAAACACGTCGTGACACTCTCGGAGAGCCCCCCGTCCTACGCCTTGACGAGGCTGGATTTCATGACACGCAAACGTTTCAATCTCACCCGCGCCCGAAGCCAAGCGACGATCGGGGCCGACAGCAGACTGGTGGTTTATACATCGGCCCTGCACAGCAAAGCCCCGGCACGCCAATCTCTTCGCCGTCGGTTCTTGCAAAACCGACGGCGAATCCTGTTTTATGTGTCAAGCGCACTGCGGGCGCGTTCGACAACGATCGTGCTGGATGTCTGGAACCCGCTGAAGCCTTCATTCTGGCTCGGACTGATGTTGATTGCTGTTCTGTCCAGCCGAGCACGCCGGCTGCGCATTGAAACCCTGCATACCCCACCAGAATCCATGTGCGCGAGATTGGGAGTGGCCGGTCCCGGGGGCATCTCCCTGTCCGAAGCTATTGACGAAGTGTTTTCGCTGAACCGTCATCAAGGTTCGTACGGGCGCCTAGACCCAATATGGCTGGAAACCGCCATTGAAAGCTGTCGTCGAAACAACGTCGATGATCGCGTCATCCGCGATCTGGAAGGGATCGCATTTCTTTGCCGCTCCATTGGTCCCGGAGGCGTGTTGGCCTTGCGGGCATTTGGCGGCGCCGGCGCGAACGAACCCGTACATCCATCGCCATCAGCAAAGTACCGGTTCGCAACCTCGCCTCCACCAGCAGATATGGTGCCACGCATTGTCAGCCACTTGCGGCAAATCTTGCCAGCGAAGTTGCATATCCCGCGACGGGCTTTGTGCAACGATGCAAACTTTCATTTCTGGTATATTCACAGCCTCCCTGCACGAAACCATATTCCGCCCCTTCCCCTGCCTCCAACCTGCGTGGACAAGATTGCGCGAAATCTGGAGGGCAACTCTCCAGAGACACTGGATGTATTGCTCTCGCTAGCCAGACGGGGCGAGACACTTGCGGCGCTACCCGCCCCGGTGAAAGCGTTTTTTCGCGCTCCGGTTGGCGGGCAGAGCGGTAACCTGTCACGCCTTGAACTGATATGTGCAGTACTCGCAGGGGCCGAAATCAGCGCACGCGATGTCGGCGAGACCCCCTGGAAGTCCGAAACGCTGCGCGACTGGTTCAGAACGTCCCTTTGCACAAAACTTCCGGCGCTGTCGTTATTTTCCACGTCAACAGTTCCCCGCCCACGCACAAGGACGTTCGGGGTCGCTATCACAGGCGTCATTACCGGCCACAGCGGCCTTGCGCACAACGCCGAAATGCATGCGCAGTCGCTTCGGCGGATCGGCCTGGAACCCGGCATGGTGTCCGTTTCTCCCGATACGCAAGCGTCCCTTCGTCTGCCATTTCACAACACACGAAAACTGCGCCGCAGCCTTGTGCTTCATAACGCCAACGCCCCAAGTATTCCGCTACAGGTGCTTTCGCGCGAAGTCGCGCAGGGGGCCGATCCGGTGCATGTCGGCTTTCTGCTCTGGGAGCTTCGACAGGTGCCCCGTTCCCACTTGCTGGCAGGCAATATTCTGGACGACATCTGGGTGCCGAGCCGTTTTGTTCAGGAGATTTACCAGAACGCCTTTGACCGGCAGGTGTTCAACATCGGCAAAAGCATACAGCTGCCCGATGTGAAGCCTGCTGATCTGACGGAATTGGGGATCAAACCTGAACACAAACTGTTTCTCCTCGTATTTGATGCCCACTCGATGGTCGAACGCAAGAATCCGCTTGCCGGAGTGCAGGCTTTTCTGAAAGCTTTCCCCGAAGACCCCGACGCAAGATTGCTGGTCAAAACCACTCCAATGCCGAAATCCGGGATTGGCGATCCCTACGGCCAAATGGCCGGTATTTTCCGGCTTGCCGAACAGGACCCCCGCATAGTTATCGAGCAAACAATCCTGCCGTTCCGCGACCTGCTGGCCCGCATCAGGCGTGCGGACTGCATCATTTCCCCCCATCGCGCGGAAGGATTCGGGTATATTCCTGCCTACGCCCTGTATTATGGTCGGCCTGTGATAGTGACGGACTACTCCGGCACGCGGGAGTTTTGCACGCCAGAGACGGCCTTTCCTGTTCCATACAGACTGTCGGAAGTCGGCGCCGGCGCGTTCATAGACGACATTCCCGATGCTGTCTGGGCCGACATCGATACGGATGCTCTGGCTGACACTATACGCCATGTTGCATCCAGTCCGGACGAAGCCGCCATCAAGGCGAAGGCCGGACAAAATCTGGTTCGGGAGCGATTCAGTCCCGACCAATATGCCGGACGCATGCTTGAGCGACTTGTCGCACTCGGGATCGTGGACGCATAGAGTGCGCGCAGGTGACTACTTGCGTTTTGCTGTAACGGCACGCGCGCGCGCCGCTGCGGCACGCAACTCTTCCGCAATTTCCTCCGCCTCTTCGGGATCGAAGTCGAGCGGGAGTTCGAAGTCACCGGCCTCCACATACAAACGCACCATGCCCTGATCGGTCGGGCCGATTTGCAAATTTGCGGCGATTTCGCTTTCTTTATTGATACTCATGCCTGAACCTCCTGAATTTGGCGCATGGCTAATGCGCCCGACGGCTTGCCGCAAGCAAAACTTGCATCTAGTGTAATTCCCTGTTGACCGTCGGGCGAATAGTTATTACTTCACCCTCGGATGTGCCGGCGTAGCTCAGTTGGTTAGAGCGCTTGATTGTGGATCAAGAGGTCCCCCGTTCAATTCGGGGCGCTGGTACCACCCCCTCCCGCAATTTGCGTCAACGCCCCAGACACCTGCGCCAGATTTTCAAGGCGGGCTTCGGCTTGCCGGAGTAACTCTCCAATCCCGTATACACCCATGCCTTCGCAAGTTCCTGCACACTGCCCGGCAGTTTTCCCAGCGTGCCTTCGTAATCGACATTTACCCAGTTGATCAGAAAGGGAAAGTCCAGATTTTTGGCGTTCAGCAGTAGCATATTAACGAAGTCGGCCTGCGTGCTGGCAAATGCCGGCAGCAACAAACCGTTTACTGTCACCTCGCGGGACATGGCGCCGGACTCGGCGATGGCAATCGGCTTGCCGAATTTCCGCGCGACGTCGAAATAGTTCGCCTTTGGCGGGTTCGGATGCAATATTCCGTAGCGATAGGTGCTCAGGGCCAGCAGGTCGCTATTCGCCATCAACTCCGTCACCGCAGGGATCTGCATTTGCGCCGTGCCTTTCGACTCGTCCTCGATCCCGCGCAGGAATTCGTATTGCACCGTCGAAAA
>WFTU01000134.1 GCA_015485375.1 Paracoccaceae bacterium
AGTTAAGAACGTCTTCCTCGGCCACGAAACGGTAGGAGGAATGGCAGGTGGTGCAAAGGACCATCGCGTCGCCGAGGGTGGCGAGGATTTCGTCACCGGTGGCCCCGTTGGCAGCCATCTCGGCCAGCGTATCCATGGCGCGGTGGGCGTCGTAGCCCATGGTTTTGACCTCCAGCGGCAGTTTGGCGGCGAGTTGCACGGATTCGTTCTGGACCGCGATCATGCCGTAGGGGGTGGCGAGATCGGGGATCGAAGCCACGTCGTCGGAAGTGGCGGCGACGATAATGGCCTGCACGGTTTCCAGCAAGCCGCGCATTTCGCCCAGCACTTCGGTTTTCTCGGCGGAGGTCAGGACGACGGCGGTGCGTTCCTCGGTGCTGGTGGCGACGTTGCCGTCGTAGACGAATTTATAGCCCATGAAGGCGATGAAGCCGATCAGGACGACGTTGAGAAGGTAGGAAAGTTTTGTCATTTTTCAGGTCCTCGGAAATGATTTAAATAAGTTAATAATAACTAACTAATAAAAGGTCAAGGCGGCAAAAGGCGTTTTCCTTCTGGACCGCAAGTTTGTCGCGCGATACACAACATTTATGGCCAAGACGACTGACACCCCCGATATACCCGAAGGCGGCGCGATTACCGCCGAACCGTTGCGTCAGGCGCTGGGCGAGCGGTATCTGACCTATGCGCTGTCCACGATTATGAATCGCGCCTTGCCGGATGCGCGCGACGGGTTGAAGCCGGTGCATCGGCGGATCCTTTATGCCATGCGCGAGCTGAAGCTGGAGCCGAAGGGGCGCTACCGGAAATCCTCGAAGATTACCGGCGACGTGATGGGGAACTATCACCCGCACGGGGATGCGGCGATTTACGATGCGCTGGCGCGACTGGCGCAGGATTTCAACGTGCGCTATCCGCTGGTCGACGGGCAGGGGAATTTCGGCAATATCGACGGCGATAATCCGGCGGCCGCGCGCTATACCGAGGCGCGGATGACCGAGATGGCCGAGGCGTTGATGGTCGGGCTGTCCGAGGATTCGGTGGATTTTCGGGACAACTATGATGGCTCGCTGACCGAGCCGGTGGTGCTGCCGGCGGAGTTTCCGAACCTGCTGGCGAACGGGTCGAGCGGGATTGCCGTGGGCATGGCGACGAATATTCCGCCGCATAACGTGGGCGAGTTGTGCGATGCGGCGATCCATCTGGTCAAGGCGCCGAATGCGCGGGACGAGACCTTGCTGGATTATATTCCGGGACCGGATTTCCCGACCGGTGGCGTACTGGTGGAGCCGCGGGAAAATATCCTCAAGGCCTACAAAACGGGGCGCGGGTCTTTCCGGTTGCGCGCCAAGTGGGAGGTCGAGGATCTGGGGCGCGGGCAGTGGCAGATCGTGGTCACGGAGATCCCCTATCAGGTGCAGAAATCGAAGCTGATCGAGAAGATTGCGGAGCTGATCAACGCCAAGAAAATTCCGATCCTGACCGATGTGCGCGATGAATCGGCCGAGGATATCCGCCTGATACTGGAACCGCGGGCCAAGACCGTCGATCCGGTGGTGTTGATGGAAACGCTGTTCCGGCAGAGCGATCTGGAGACGCGGTTCTCGATGAATATGAACGTGCTGATCGACGGGCTGGTGCCGGTTGTCTCCACGCTCAAGGAGGTTCTGCGGGCCTTTATTGACCACCGGCGCGAGGTGCTGTTGCGGCGCTCGAAGTTCCGGCTGGGCAAGATCGATGCGCGGCTGGAGGTGCTGGAGGGGTATATCATTGCCTTCCTCAACCTTGATCGGGTGATCGAGATTATCCGCTACGAGGACGATCCGAAGGCGATGCTGATGGCGGAGTTCGAGCTGTCGGAAGTGCAGGCGGAGGCGATCCTGAACATGCGGTTGCGCAGCCTGCGCAAGCTGGAAGAGATGGAACTGCGCAACGAGCGCGATGCGCTTCTGGTCGAGCGGGCGGAGATCGAGGACTTGCTGGATAGCGACGACCTGCAATGGGCGAAGATTGTCGAGCAGTTGCGCGAGACGCGCAAAAAATTCGGCAAGGGCAGCGAAGGTGGCGCGCGGCGCACGGTTCTGGCTGATGCGCCGGACGTCGAGGAAGTGCCGCTGGAAGCGATGATCGAGCGGGAGCCGATTACGGTGGTCTGTTCGAAAATGGGCTGGGTGCGGGCGATGAAGGGGCATATTGCCCTCGATTCCGAATTGAAATTCAAGGACGGCGACGAGGGGCGGTTTGTGTTCCATGCGGAGACGACGGACAAGCTGCTGGCGCTCGGCAGCAACGGGCGGTTCTATACGATTGCCTGTTCCAACCTGCCCGGCGGGCGCGGCATGGGAGAGCCGATCCGCCTGATCGTCGATCTGCCGAACGAGGCGGAACTGGTCGATCTGTTCATCCACAAACCGGGGCGCAAGCTGCTGCTGGCTTCCTCGGCCGGTGACGGGTTTATTGTGAACGAGGACGAGGTGCTTGCCCAGACACGCACCGGCAAGCAGGTGCTGAACGTCAAGAACGGCGCGCGGGCACTGGTGTGCCGTCCGGTCGAGGGCGATCATGTGGCCTGTGTCGGGCTGAACCGCAAGGTGCTGATCTTTCCGGTTTCGGAACTGCCGGAGCTGGGGCGTGGCAAGGGTGTGCGGATGCAGAAATATGCCGACAAGGATGGCGAATTGTCCGATGCCCGCACGTTTACCCTGTCCGAAGGGTTGAGCTGGAAGGATCCGGCGGGGCGCACGCGCACGGAAACAGAACTGGCGGAGTGGATTGGCAAGCGGGCCGCTGCTGGGCGGATGGCGCCGCGGGGTTTTCCGCGGGATAACAGGTTTAATTGACGGGGTCGCCTGCGTTGCAATGGCGGAGGCGGCGAATTACGGTGGCGCGGTCAAGAGGTGAGGTTGGTTGATGAAATCTGTTGTCCGTTTGGGTGTTTTGGTGCTGGCGCTGGTTGGCGTTCCGTTTGCAGCGATGGCACAGGCCGTTTTGAATATCGGGTATTTTCGCGAGTGGCCGTTGCCGGTGCTGGCGGCCAAGGCTGACGGTTTCGGGCCGGATGCGGGTGTTTCTGTGAAATGGCGGGCTTTCGACAACAGTCGGGCGATGACCTCGGCTCTTGCGGCGGGGGACATTGATGTGGCGCTGTCTTTGGGGATTGTGCCGGTCATGGTTGCCAAACTCGCGGGCGAGGATGTGGAGATTGTCGATATTGCGGTGACCTATCCGGATAGTCTGGGCTGTGTCGTGCGCGCCGGTTTGGGGGTGACGAAGGCGGATCCCTCGGCGCTGGCGGGGGCGAAGGCGGCTTTGCCGGTCGGGACGATTGTGCATTTCGGGTTGTTGCGGCAGCTCTCGGCGCTGGGTGTGGACGCGGCGGGGCTGCAGTTGTTGGATATGTCGCCCAAGCAGGCGGCGACGGCGCTGGGGCAGGACAGGGTGGATGTGGCCTGCGCCTGGGGCAGTGTATATGCGGGGATGAAAACGCTGGGGCCGTCGTTGAATGATCTGGCGGGTGCGGGGAATATCGCGTTTGATGCAGTGGTCACACGGGCGGCGTTTGCCAGGGAAAATGCGGATGCGCTGGCGCTGTTCCTGAAAGCGATGTCGGAGGAGACGGAATCTTATCGCGCCGATCCGGCAGGGCGTTTGCCGGTTATTGCCGAGCAGGCAGGTATGACGGAGGCCGCCGCGCGCAAGACACTGGGCGGGTTCGGGTTTCCGCCGCTGGAGGCGCGGCTGGGGGCGGAGTGGCTTGGCGGCGGGGTCTCGCGGCGGCTGGAGGAGCTGGCGGTGTTTCTGGTGGCGCAATCTACGCTGGATAAAACGCCTGAGGGGCTGGATACGCTGGTAAACGCCGAATATCTGCAGGCGGCCCGGGCGCTGATTGTGGCGGAAATCGAGGCGGCGCGGGCGGCGGAACAGGCCGCTGCAGAAGCCGCGGCGGCCGAAGCTGCGGCGGCTGCGGAAGCGGCAGGCGAGGCGACACCCGCACCGGCGGAATAGGCTTGGCGCAACTTTTTTTGCGATGGGCGTATTTGCGCACTTGGCTTTCGTCGCGAATACCATCATAAATTAGCATATATAAATATACGCCCTTTCTAAAGGGGCGTTTTGTTTTAACGGGAGGGCGGTCAGACCATGACCATACATCAACAGCCTGCGCTGGACACCTCGCCCGAGGTCAGCGACGAAATCCGCCGGACCACATGTTACATGTGTGCCTGCCGTTGCGGAATCAACGTCCATATGAAGGACGGCAAGGTCAAGTATATCGAGGGCAACAAGGATCATCCGGTGAACCAGGGCGTTCTGTGCGCCAAGGGGTCCGCCGGCATCATGCAGCATTACGCACCGTCACGTCTGCGCGCCCCGATGAAACGGGTCGGCGAGCGTGGCGAAGGCAAGTTCGAGGAGATTTCCTGGGACGAGGCGCTGGAAATCGCGACCGGATGGTTGAAACCCATCCGCGAGGAAGCCCCTGAAAAACTGGCGTTTTTCACCGGCCGCGACCAGTCGCAGAGCTTCACCGGCTGGTGGGCGCAGGCCTATGGCACGCCGAACTATGCCGCGCACGGCGGCTTCTGTTCGGTGAATATGGCCGCTGGCGGCATCTACACCATGGGCGGCGCTTTCTGGGAATTCGGCGCGCCCGACTGGGACCGCACCAAGCTGTTCATGATTTTCGGCGTGGCCGAGGATCACGATTCCAATCCGATCAAGATCGGGCTGGGCAAGCTGAAAAAACGCGGCGCGAAAGTCATCGGCGTGAACCCGATCCGCTCCGGCTATAACGCCATTGCGGACGAGTGGGTCGGCATTACGCCGGGCACCGACGGGCTGTTCATTCTGGCGATGATTCACGAGCTGCTGAAGTCCGGCAACGTCGATATCGACTATCTGATTCGCTACACCAACATGCCGTTTCTGGTTAATCAGGACGAAAACAGCGATGAATTCGGCCTGTTCCTGCGCGACAAGGACGGCAAGGAACTGGTCTGGGACCGCGTGAAAAACGCTCCTGCTGCCTGGGATACCAAAGGTGTCAAACCGGCGATGCAGGGCGAATACGAAGTAGACGGCGTCAAAGGCACCCCCGCCTTCATGCTGCTGGCCGACAAATATCTGGGCGAGGAATACACGCCGGATTCCGTTGCCGAGCGTTGCGGTATTCCGGCCGACCGTATCCGCAAAATCGCTGCGGAACTGGCACATGTCGCGTTCGAGGAAGAAATCGTTCTGGATCGCCCGTGGACCGATTTCCGTGGCGAAAAGCACGACAAGATGATCGGGCGGCCTGTGTCGTTCCATTCCATGCGCGGAATTTCGGCACACTCGAACGGCTTCCAGACCGCGCGCGCGCTGCACATCCTGCAGATTCTGCTCGGCTCGGTCGAGGTTCCGGGTGGCTTCCGTTTCAAACCGCCCTATCCGAAACCGGTTTCGGCGCATCCGAAGCCGCATTTCAAGGCGACTCCGGGCCAGCCGCTCAATGGCCCGCATCTGGGCTATCCGCAGGGGCCGGAGGATCTGGGCCTTGACGAAAACGGCAAGGCGATCCGCATCGACAAGGCGTTCACATGGGAAAACCCGCTCAGCCCGCACGGTCTGATGCATATGGTGATTTCCAACGCGCACGCGGGTGATCCGTATAAAATCGACACGCTGTTCATGTTCATGGCGAATATGAGCTGGAACTCGTCGATGAACACCTCCGAAGTCATGGATATGCTGCGGGACAAGGATGAAAACGGCGAACACGTCATTCCGCACATCATCTATTCCGACAGCTATTCCTCGGAAATGGTGGCTTTCGCCGACCTGATCCTGCCGGATACGACCTATCTGGAGCGGCATGACTGTATCTCGCTGCTCGATCGCCCGATCTGCGAGGCCGACGCGGTGGCGGATTCGATCCGCTGGCCGGTGGTCGAACCGGATCGCGATGTGCAGGGCTTCCAGACCACGCTGCTGCAGCTTGGCGTGAAGCTCGGCCTGCCGGGCATGGTGAACGAGGACGGCTCCGCGAAATACAAGGACTATGCCGACTATATCCAGATGCACGAGCGTCGCCCGGGCGTCGGCCCGCTGGCCGGTTTCCGTGGCAAGGACGGCAAGGGCAAAGGCCGTGGAGAGCCGAACCCGAACCAGATTCAGGCCTATATCGACAACGGCGGTTTCTGGATCGACCATATTCCGGAGGATTCGGCCTACTACAAACCGTGGAACGCCGGATATCAGGACTGGGCCGTGGAGCGCGGCATCTTCGATGCACCGCAACCCTATGTGTTCACGGTCTATCAGGAGATCATCCAGAAATTCCGTCTGGCCGCCGAAGGCAAAGGCGACATCCAGCCGCCCGAACATCTGCGCGAGCAGGTGCGCATGGCGATGGACCCGCTTCCGATCTGGTATGAACCCTTCGAGCAAGCCATTGTGGACAATGATGAATATCCGATCCACGCCCTGACACAGCGCCCGATGGCGATGTATCACAGCTGGGGTACGCAGAACGCATGGTTGCGCCAGATACACGGGCATAACCCGCTCTATGTGCCGACCGAGGTTTGGGAAAAACACGGCTTCAAGGATGGTGACTGGGCGAAAGTGACCTCGCATCATGGCGAGATCACCGTGCCGGTGGCCCTGATGGAAGCACTGAATTCCAAAACCATCTGGACATGGAACGCCATCGGCAAACGCAAGGGGGCCTGGGCGTTGCAGAACAACGCGCCGGAAACCACCAAGGGCTTCCTGCTGAACCATCTGATTCACGAGTTGCTGCCCTCCAAGGGTGACGGCATGCGCTGGAACAACTCCGATCCGGTGACCGGTCAGGCCGCATGGTTCGACCTGCGCGTCAAGATGGAGCGGGTCGATCCGCCACCGGACCTGCAATCCGAACCCACCTTCGAGCCGCAGGAATCCCCTGTCGGCCAAGGCCCTGCAAATGTTGAATACGGGAAGGAATGGACATGACAACACTCCCCCAAAGCACCGACAAGAAGCTCGGCCTTGTTATCGACCTCGATACCTGCGTCGGCTGCCATGCTTGCGTGATTTCGTGCAAGGAATGGAACACATCGAACTACGGCGCGCCGCTGTCGGACGTTGACGCCTATGGCGGCAACCCCGTCGGCACGTTCCTGAACCGCGTGCATTCCTTCGAGGTGAAGCAGGAAAACAAACCGGCGCAAGTCACGCACTTCCCGAAATCCTGCCTGCATTGCGAGGATGCCCCCTGCGTCACCGTCTGCCCGACCGGCGCGAGCTACAAGCGCGTCGAGGACGGCATCGTTCTGGTGAACGAGAGCGACTGCATCGGTTGCGGCCTCTGTGCATGGTCCTGCCCCTACGGCGCCCGCGAACTGGACGCGCTCGAAGGGGTGATGAAGAAATGCACCCTGTGCGTCGATCGTATCTACAACGAGAACATCCCCGAGCGGGACCGCGTGCCGTCTTGCGTACGCAC
>WFTU01000135.1 GCA_015485375.1 Paracoccaceae bacterium
CCACCTGCGCCTCATGCGAGACAACGCGTCGCTGACGCGCCCGGCCTATATCGAAGCCGACCTCGCCCAGATCTTCTCGACCGAGGACATCGCCTCCTTCGCCGTGCTCTGGCTGCTGATCCACCGCTCGCGCTTCGGTGCGGCTGACACCCCGGCCACGGACTGCGCGCTCGAACGCTGGCGCGAGGCCGGCTCACGCGAAGGCGAGGCCGCGCGCGACCGTCTGGCCGACCAGGTCCAGATCGCGCTCAAGGTGCTGGGCTCGGGCTTTCTTGAGGCCAACCCCGACCTCGCCACCCGGCTGAAATCGGGCGAGATTAACCTGACGGAATGGTTCAACGAACTCCTCCGCCTCGTCTACCGGCTGATCTTCCTGATGGTCGCCGAGAACCGGAACCTCCTCCACCCCACGAAATCCAAACCCGAGGCCCGCGCGCTCTACGCCGAAGGCTACAGCCTGAAAGCCCTGCGCAAGCAGTGCTACCGCGCCGCCACATGGGACCGCCACCACGACCGCTACGAAGGGGTCAAGATCGTCTTCAAGGCGCTCGCCCATGGGGAAAACCGGCTCGCCCTCCCGGCCCTCGGCGGCCTCTTTGCCGAGGGCAAGCTGCCCCACCTCGAAACCGCCCGCCTGCGCAACAAGGCCTTCATGGAGGCGCTCTATCGCCTTGCCTGGCTCAAGGACAAGACCGGCATGGTCCCGGTCAACTGGCGCGCGATGGAGACCGAGGAACTGGGCTCGGTCTATGAATCCCTCCTCGAACTGCAGCCACAGCTGGGCGACGACGGCAAGACGCTCCTCTTCGCCTCCGAGGCAGCCGAGCAGAAGGGCAACCAGCGCAAGACCACCGGTTCCTACTATACGCCCGACAGCCTCGTGCAGGCGCTCCTCGACACTGCGCTCGACCCGGTGCTGGACAAGACCGAAACGCAGGCCGATGACCCCGAACAGGCGCTCTTGAACCTTTCCGTCATCGACCCTGCCTGTGGCTCGGGCCACTTCCTGCTGGCCGCCGCCCGCCGCATCGCCACGCGGCTTGCGCGCATCCGGGCCGAGGGAACGCCCTCGCTCGCCGACTTCCGCCATGCGCTCCGCGATGTTGCGCGCTCCTGCTTGCACGGGGTGGACCGCAACCCGATGGCGGTGGAGCTGACCAAGGTCGCGCTCTGGATCGAGACGGTGGACCCGGGGCTCCCCCTCGGCTTCTTCGACGCGCAGATCCGCTGCGGCGATGCGCTGCTCGGCGTCTTTGACCTCAAGGTGCTGGAGGACGGCATCCCCGACGCCGCCTACAAACCGCTGACCGGCGACAGCAAGGACGTGGCCCGCTTCTATGACCGCGCCAACAAGGACGCCAAGGCCGGCCAGGGCACGTTTGACTTCACCGGCGGCCGCTCGGCCCTGCCCACCGCGCCGCTGTCGGCCGAGTTCGCCGATCTGCGCGACCTGCCCGAGGACACGGTCGAACATGTCGAGGCCAAGGCCAAAGCCTATCGCGGCTTGCGCAGTCAAGAGGCATTCCAGCGCGCGCGCATGGGCTGCAACCTCTATGTCTCGGCCTTCCTGCTGCCGAAAACCGGCGAGGTGCCGCGCGGCGATGGCGAGCGCGCGGTGCCCACGTCCGAAGACGTCTGGCTGGCCGTCGGTCAGGGCAAGGGGCGGCGCAAGGTGATGGAAAACGCCCGCGCCGCCAGCCGCGCCCGCGCGCTGCACTGGCCGCTGGAATTTCCCGACGTGATGAGCCGCGGCGGCTTTGACGTGGTGCTGGGCAACCCGCCGTGGGAGCGGATCAAGCTGCAGGAAAAGGAATTCTTCGCCGCCCGAGATCCGCAGATCGCCACCGCGCCGAACAAGGCCGCGCGCGACCGGCTGATCAAGGCCTTGCGCGAGGCCGAGCCGGGCACGCCCGAACGCAAACTGTTCGAGGAATTCGAGGCCGCCAAGCGCCTGTCCGAGGCGACCAGCACCTTTGTGCGCGTGGATGGTGACGACGGCGGGCGCTTTGCCTTCACCGGCACCGGCGATGTGAACACCTATGCGCTGTTTGCCGAGTTGTTCGCCAACCTCGCCCGGGGCCGCGCCGGGGTGATCGTGCCCACCGGCATCGCCACCGATTTCACCACACGCCTTTTCTTTGATGATTTGGTGCAAAGAAAACGGCTTGCGTCGTGCTTGATGTTTGATAACGCATGGAAAATTTTTCCAGCGATTCACCCCGATACGCCATTTGCACTACTGACGATCGGTCGCGACTGTGGAACGGCAGAGTTTTCTGCCTACTTGCTGTCTACCGAACATCTTGCCGACAAAGAGCGACGGTATTCCCTGTCACCTGAGGACATCGCTGCGATCAACCCCAACACCCGCACCGCGCCCGTCTTCCGCTCGCGCGCCGATGCGGAACTGACGGCGAAGATCTACCGCAATGCTCCGGTGCTGATCGAAGAGGCCAAGGGGCCCGAGGGCAACCCGTGGGGGGTGTCGTTCATGGCGATGTTCCACATGTCGAACGACTCCTACCTCTTCCGCACCGCCAGACAACTGCCCGAAGAGGGCTTCGTGCGCGAGGGCACCGACTGGATAAAGGATGGCGCGCGCTACGTGCCGCTTTACGAGGCGAAGATGATCCACCAGTTCGATCACCGCTGGGCCACCTACGAGGATGACGGCAAGACCAGCCGCGACATGACGGTGGAAGAAAAGCAGGACCCGAACGCCGAGCCCCAGCCGCGCTACTGGGTGCCCGAGGGTGAGGTCACCGACCGGCTGGCCGCCAAGGGCTGGAAACGCCACTGGCTGATGGGCTGGCGCGACATCACCAACGCCACCAACGAGCGGACCGTGATCGCGACGGTGTTTCCGAAGGTGGGGGTTGGGAACAAGCTGCCGCTCATGTTCCCGGAGCAAGAATCAGAGCAGATCGCAGCACTTGCCGCGAATTTCTCAGCCTTGGCGTTCGACTTCGCATCGCGGCAAAAGATTGGTGGGACGACGCTAAACTTCTTCATCCTGTATCAGTTGCCGCTCCTTCCCCCCAGCTTCTACACCGCGCCCCGCCTCGGCTTCGTCACGCCGCGCGTGCTGGAACTCACCTACACCTCCCATTCCCTCGCCCCCTTCGCCCGCGACCTGGGCCATGACGGCCCGCCCTTCACATGGGACGAGGACCGCCGCGCAGCCTTGCGCGCCGATCTCGACGCCTTCTACGCCCGCGCCTATGGCCTCAGCCGCGACGAGCTGCGCTACATCCTCGACACCGCCGACGCGCGCGGCCCCGACTACCCCTCGGAAACCTTCCGCGTTCTGAAGGAAAAGGAAATCCGCACATACGGCGAATACCGCACCCGCCGCCTGGTGCTGGAGGCCTGGGACCGGATGGAGACGGGCGGCGAGTTCAGCGCGATGGGGATGTGACCGATGCCGGCTCTCGACATGTCCTTGATGGAACGCGCGGAGCCGCACTTCTGTGATGCCTTTGCAACCTATGATAGAGGAGACCGTGATCTCGTCCGGACGGCCCAGGAAATCACGATGGCCGGAAAGATGGCGGGATTCACGAAACGCGGGCGTCGAAGAATGCTCGACTATCTGTATGGCTTCATCGACACTCTCGAAGAGCGAGGGGTCGATCCTTTCGAGAAGGGCTGTCGGGTGGACGACCCGTCGACGCTTTTCTCCAGTGATCGGTTAGGTGGGCTATTCAACGCCAACCCAACGCTACAGAGGCCAGCGCAGAGCGATCTTTTCCGAACTCCAGACGGACAGCAGCCTCGAGAGCGCGCCCTAATCGACCAGCTAATCGCGGCGACAAAGCTCTATGACAGCAGTGATGCGATCCAGCAGCTTTTCGCCTTCACCATCCGTCTTCGCGAATTCGCCCCGTTCAACGCGATGCTGCTGCACATCCAGAAACCGGGCCTGACGCATGCCGCGACAGCGCATGACTGGTGGCAAAGGTTCGGCCGCGTGCCGAAAAAGGGCGCACGACCACTCTTGGTGTTGCGCATGAAAGGCCCGGTCGATTTCGTGTTCGACGTGCAGGATACCGAGGGCAAGGACCTGCCGGTCGATGCGTTCTCCTTCCCGACCTTCGGCAATCTGAGCGACAATCGCTTCGCCGAGTTCATGCGCGCTGTCAGCAAGGAGAAGATCGACCTCGTCCAGCTCGACGCAGGAGACGGCCAGGCGGGTTGGATCCGGCTGCTCGCCCGATCGAAGAACGACAAGGGCAAGAACGTCTATCAGCTCGCATACAACCGGAATCATGCCGCGCCGACGCGTTTCGTAACCGTCGCCCACGAGCTGGCGCATCTGTATCTGGGCCACCTCGGAGCCGACAACGGGCGCCGTGTTCCGGATCGGCGCCACACGCATCACGAGCTAATGGAAGTGGAAGCCGAGATGGCAGCCTACCTTGTGGCCATGCGCAACGGGCTTGAGCCAAGGAGCGAAAGCTACCTGTCGAACTACAAGGGCGCCTTCGAGGATCTGAACCTCTACGCGGTGACCCGCACCGCGAACGCCGTGGAGACCGCGATGGGTATTTCCGCCCAAAAACTCTGGAACGAGAAGGCGTAGGGCAATGATCGAGGCCCCCCAATCCTTCGTTACCCGCCAGGAATGCGACAAGCTCGCCTTTCAGAACGGCTTTCGCCGCACCCATGGCGAGAACGCGGGCTGGCGCCGCTATGGCTCGACCACCGCGCAAGGCTCGATCTGGCTGGCGCGGGGCGAGGACTGGCTCTTGGCGCTCGACCACGCCGGCGTGATCGCCGAGATCGGGCTGGCGCCGGCCGATCTGCCCGGGCCGGGCCTTGCCCGCTATGCCTTCGCCGATCTCGGCGCGCTCTATGCGGTGATGCCGCGCGTCTATCAGCTGGCCGCAAGCCTGCCAGAAGCACCGCTCGACACGTTCCGCGAGAAAGTGAAAAACCTGCCGCAGAGCACCGAGGCCGAGCGGCTGGTGGTGCAACGCGTGGGCCAGGACATCTTTCGCGCCTCGCTGATGGAATACTGGCAGCGCCGCTGCCCGCTGACCGGGATTGCCGACGCGCCGCTACTGCGCGCCAGCCACATCATCCCGTGGAAGCTGTGCGAGACAGACGCCGAGCGGCTGAACGTGCATAACGGGCTGCTTCTGTCGGCTCTGTGGGACGCGGCCTTTGACAAGGGGCTGGTCAGTTTCGACGACGAGGGGCGGCCGATGTTCTCGCCCGGCCTCAGCGATGGCGCCCGCGCGGCGCTGCGCTGGCAGGCCCCGATCCCGCTCGGCCCCGAGCACCGCAAGCGGCTCGCCTGGCACCGCGAGACGCTTTTCCAGCAGAACCAACGATAGGACCCGCCCATGAAACCCCGCTCGATCTACATATTCCTGCTGGACGGCGACCCGAGCGGCATCCGGTTGGCGCAGATTTAGATGTCCACGATCCAGGCGATCTCCTTTCGCCGCAACCAGCCAAAATGTGTGCGTGATACCTTCCCCGAGATCGAGTGCCCTTGGTAGCTGTCTCAGATGGCTGTCGATAGCATCACCAACAATCGAACCCTTCGGAAACAGAAGGCATGCCATCGCAATCCCGGGGCGGGAACACTCGTAGAACATCCGACCTTCCCGTGTCGCATCCGTGTCGCACGGAAGAATCGGGGGAAAGTGTAAGCCTTTGGAATTGAACGGTAATGCTTCGCAACATGATGCAACACGAAATGGCTGCCTGGCGGGCATCCTCTTGTCGGCCAAGTCTTTGTTTTATTGGTGAAAAATTTTGGTTGCGGGGGCAGGATTTGAACCTGCGACCTTCAGGTTATGAGCCTGACGAGCTACCGGGCTGCTCCACCCCGCGACAATCTGAGAGCCAGTATCTAGACCCGCGGGGGCCGTGTTGCAAGG
>WFTU01000136.1 GCA_015485375.1 Paracoccaceae bacterium
CCCAGTCCCCAGACCAGACCGCTCGTGCTTTTCGGTTCCGGCTCCGGCCCTGTGCTGGCCTTGCGCAAGGCGGCCTCGGCCAGTTCCGGCAGGCGCGGTCCGAAACGGCTCAGCACGCGCAGGGTGGCACCCAGATCGCGGGCCATGGCTTTCGGGCCGATGTTGTCACGGATGTAGGTCTCGATCACGGGACGCGAGACCTCCCACATGTTGATATCCTCGGACAGGGTGCGGGCGACGCCCTCGACCACCACCATCGTGCGTTGCAGAAGGATCAACTCGGTGCGGGTCTGCATGCCGAACTGTTCCGTCACCTCGAACAGATGCGCGAACAGACGGCCCATGGAGACCTGCCGCGCGTCATAGTCGAAAATCGGCTCGCCCACGGAACGGAGCGCCTGCGCGAAGGCCTCGACATCCTGATCGGCGGGGACGTAACCCGCCTCGAAATGCACCTCGGCCACGCGGCGGTAGTCCCGTTGCAGAAAGCCGAACAGGATTTCCGCATAGACCCGGCGGGTATAGGTGTCGATCCGGCCCATGATACCGAAATCCAGCGCGATCAGATCGCCGTTCGGACCGCGCTTCAGGTTGCCCTGATGCATATCAGCATGGAAAAACCCGTCGCGCAACGCATGGGTCAGGAAGGTTTGCAGGATGCGGGTGGCGAACTCCACCGGATCCTGTCCGGTGGCGAGGATCGCCGGAATATCGCCAAGCGGAATCCCCTCGACCCATTCGGTGGTCAACACACGGCGTGCCGACAGTTCCCAGATCAGCGCGGGCACGGAGAACCCCGGATCGTTGCGGGTGTTATGCGCGAATTCATCGGCGGCCGAGGCCTCCATCCGCAGGTCCAGTTCGCCCTTCACCACACCGTGGAAATGCTCGATCACCGCGCGCGGGCGCAGGCGGCGGGAGAACGGAGCGACAAACTCGATGATGGCCGCGGCGAGGTAGAACGCATCCACATCGCGCAAAAACGCCCGCTCGATCCCCGGACGCAGCACCTTCACCGCCACCACGCGACCGGATTCGCGGATCACCGCCTTGTGGACCTGTGCCAGCGAGGCGGCAGCGACCGGTTCGGAAAACTCCGAAAACACCTCGTCGATCTTAATGTCGAGTTCCTTCTCGACCTCGGCCTTGGCCACATCGGTCGGGAACGGCGGCAGCTTGTCCTGCAACACGCGCAATTCCCGCGCCAGTTCCGGCCCGACCACATCGGGACGGGTGGACATCAGCTGCCCGAACTTGATGTAGGCGGGGCCGAGCGCCGTCAGCGCCCGCAGCACCGGCGGTTGCGAGGGATCGCCGCGCAGGCCCAGCCATTGCACCGGCCAGCCGATGATCCGTGCCACGATGCGCACGGAGCGCGGGGCGTTCATCGCCTCCAGCGCCACTTTCATCGCGCCGGCGCGTTCAAAGGTGGCGCCGGTGCGGATCAGCCGCCAGATATTGTGCGGACCCCTCATATTTTCCAGCCCGAATGCAGCGCTGCGATACCGAGGGACAGGTTGCGGTATTTCACCTGCTCGAACCCGCCCTTGCGGATCATGGCGGCGAATTCGTCCTGCTTGGGAAACTTGCGGATCGATTCGACCAGATACTGGTAGCTATCACGATCATTGGCGATCACCTGCCCCAGCGGCGGGATCACGTTGAAACTGTAGCGGTCATAGGCCCACTGCATCGCCGGATTGGGAATGGTGGAGAACTCCAGACACAGGAACCGCCCGCCCGGTTTCAACACGCGGTAGGCCTCGTCAATCGCGTCCTGAATGCGGGTGACGTTACGGATGCCGAAACTGATGGTGTAGGCGTCGAATGTGTTATCCTCGAACGGCAGGGCCATCGCATCGCCGCAAACCCAGTCGAGTTTGTCCTGCAGGCGCTCGGCCTCGGCCCTTTTGCGGCCTTCGTCGAGCATGGATTGCGTCATGTCGAACACCGTCGCATGGCCGCCACCGCGCGCGATGAAACGGAACGATATGTCGCCTGTGCCACCGGCCACATCCAGCAGTTTCATGCCCTTGCGCGGGGCCAGCCAGTCCATCATCGCGTCTTTCCAGATGCGGTGGATGCCGAGGCTCATGGCATCGTTCATAATGTCGTATTTGGAGGCAACGTTGGTGAAAACCCCGTGGACCATTCCGGCCTTGGCGTTCTCGTCCACAGTCTTGAAACCGAAGTGGGTGGTTTTGCTGTCGCTCATATCCTGATCCCCCGGGGGTCCGTGTTCGCAACAGGATTACAGGGCTTTGGCAGAAGTTACAATTACCGACGGACAGGCCCGCACAATGTATTTACTTCGGCGCGGCCAGATAGGCGACCATCTGCAAATCCATCAGCCGTTCGCCCTCGGCCACCAGATCGAAAGCGCGGTTTTCCAGCGACCAGCGCATGGCCAGCCCCTGAATCAGCGTCAGCACCAGATAGGCGGCCGCATCGGTGTCGAGGTCCTTGCGAAACACCCCCGTTTCGACCCCTTTGGCGAACACGCCTGCCAGCCGTTTCTGGCGACCGGACATCAGGTTGGCGAAAATCTGGCGCAGGGTCTCGTTCTGGGCGTGCAGTTCACGCGAAAACAGGATCGCGGGCACGGCGGGGGTGGTCTTGATAAAATTCAGTTGCGCGCTGACCATCTGGCGCAGCAGGTCCGCCGGACCGGCCTGCGTATCGACCGAGGTGCGGGCACCCATCAGCTTGCAAACCCGTTCCGCCACGCTTTCCCAGATCGCGTCCTTGGTCGGGAAATGCCGGAAGATCGCGGGTTGCGAGATGCCGATCTCGGTCGCCAGCTGCTCGGTGGTCAGGCGGTCGGGGCCGATGTCGGCGGCCAGACGGATGGCGGTATCGACGATTTCCGCCTTGCGTTCGGGGGCGGATTTGCGGGTTCTTACAGTCATGGCCAGCCTTTTGCGCTTGGTTGCCGCTATGCCCTGCAAGTTAGTGCATGCTAATCGCGCATTTCAAGGAACAATTTGTTTACTGCTTCCTGTCTTTCTTTTTCGGCCGCTTTTTCTTGCCGGATTTCGGCTTGTCGAAATCCTTCTTGCGCGGCTTGCCACCCGGTTTCCCGTCTGGCTTGCCACGGTGCGGCTTGCGGCCCTTGAAGGGCTTGCGTTCCTGCGGGGCGTTTTTCACCACGTCGGGAATGCCGTCGATGCGGCTGATGGAGATGGACTTCTCCAGCTTCATTTCCGGCCCGATGGCGTTGACAAACCGTTCGGCGGCTTTCGGGGAAATCTCCACATAGCTGACCATCTGCTGGATACGGATGGAGCCGATCTCGCCCTTTTTCAGCTTGCCGTTCTTGGCCAGCATCGGCAGCATCCAGCGCGGCTCGGCGTTCTGTTTGTGCCCGATGGAGAGCGAGAACCAGACCCCGCCGTCGAAATCGTTGCGCTGGCGCGGTTTGTTGTCGGCCTCGGACGGGGCGCGCAGTTCCTCGGGGGCGGAGCGGCCCTTGCGATAGGCCTTGACCAGCGCGCCGGCAATCTGCTGGGCGCCGAAACGGTTCAGCAGATCCTGCGCGAATTCGGCTTCGGCCTCGTTCAGCGGTTCGTTCAGCGTCGCGTCCTGCAATATCCGTTCGTCGTCGCGGCGCAGCACATCGTCGGCGCTCGGCGGCGTGTCCCATGTGGCGTTGACCTTGGCGTTCTGCAGCAGGCGTTCGGTGCGGCGGCGCGAGCGCACGGGCACGATCAGCGCGCTGACCCCCTTGCGACCCGCACGGCCGGTACGGCCCGAACGGTGCAGCAGGCTTTCGCGGTTTTTCGGCAGGTCGGCGTGGATCACCAGTTCCAGATTGGGCAGGTCGATCCCGCGCGCGGCCACATCGGTGGCCACACAAACGCGCGCGCGCCCGTCGCGCATCGCCTGAAGCGCATGGGTGCGCTCGTTCTGCGACAGCTCGCCGGACAGGGCCACGACGGAAAAACCGCGGTTGGTCAGGCGGGTGGTCAGGTGGTTCACGGCGGCGCGGGTGTTGCAGAACACGATGGCGTTTTGCGCCTCGTAGTATCGCAACACGTTGATGATCGCGTTTTCCTCGTCGTTATGGGCAACGGTCAGGGCGCGGTATTCGATATCCACATGCTGTTTCTGCTCGGCCTCGGTTTTCACCCGCACGGCGTCGCGCTGGTAGCGTTCCGCCAGACTGGCAATGGAGCGCGGGACGGTGGCGGAGAACAGCAGCGTGCGGCGGTCCTCCGGCGCGGCGCCGAGGATGAATTCCAGTTCATCGCGGAACCCGAGGTCCAGCATCTCGTCCGCCTCGTCCAGCACCACGGCGCGGATCATCGACAGATCGAGCGAACGGCGCTCGATATGGTCGCGCAAACGTCCCGGCGTGCCGACAACGATCTGCGCGCCGCGTTCCAGCGTGCGCCGTTCGGCACGGTAGTCCATGCCGCCGACACAGGAGGCAATCGTCGCGCCGGTGCCTTCATACAGCCATTCCAGTTCGCGCTTCACCTGCAACGCCAGCTCGCGCGTCGGCGCGATGGCCAAAGCAACGGGAGCGGGAACGTAAGCGAACTTTTCGGCCTCGCCCAACAGGGTCGGCGCGATGGCCAGCCCGAAAGCCACGGTCTTGCCCGATCCGGTCTGCGCGGAAACCAGCAGGTCGGCGTCTTCCAGTCCGGGGGCCAGCACGGCGTGCTGCACGGGGGTCATATCGGCGTATCCGCGTTTTTCCAACGCTTGCGCCAGCGTCGGGTGGACGCTTGTAGTCTCGGTCATTTTATTCTCTTTCGGAATACGGGTCGCGGATCGGGCGCGGCAGGGGTGCCGCGCGGGGTTTCGCCGCGAAACAATGGATTTGCGCGGCTTCTAGCCGCAAACGCCGCCAATGTATAGGGGCGCAGGCTAAACCAGCCCTTCGGCGGCAAACAACGCGCCGAGATCGGCCTCGGGGCGCGCGCCGATATGGCTGATCACCTCGCCCGCCGCAACGCAGCCCATGCGCCCGCAGGTCAGGTAGTCGCGATTGTTGATCAGGCCGTAGAAGAAGCCGGAGGCAAACAGATCCCCCGCGCCGGTCGCGTCCTCCACACGGGTCTCGGTCGCCGGCGCATGGATTTCCTGCCCGCCGTTGGCGATATAGGCCCCGCGCTCGCCCACAGTGCAGGCGACGGTTTCCACATCGGCGGCGGCCAAGGTCATGGCAACGCTCAGGTCTTCGGTCTGGTACAGGGATTTCAGCTCGTGTTCGTTGCAGAACAGCAGGTCGATATCGGCGCGGATCATCGCCAGAAACGCATCGCGGTGCCGCTCGACACAGAACGGGTCGGACAGGGTGATGGAGACCTTGCCCCCCGCCCCGCGACAGGCGCTGATCGCCTTGGCAAAGGCCGCGTGGCTTTCGGGGCCGTCGAAACGGTAGCCCTCCAGATACAGCCACTCGGTATCGGCCATCATGCCTTCGTCGATGTCGTCCTCGGTCAGGAATTCCGACACGCCGAGGTAGGTATTCATCGACCGCTCCCCGTCCGGCGTCACCAGAATCATCGAGCGTCCGGTCTCGTCGGAATGGCCCTTCGGCGCCAGCGGCGTTTCGAAAACCGCCCCTTGCGCGCGGATGTCATGCGCGAAAATCGCGCCGAGCTGGTCGTCCTTGATCTTGGAGACATAGGCCGTCGGCACCTTCAGCATCGCAAGGCCGGCAATGGTGTTCGCCGCGGAACCGCCGGAGATTTCCTTCGCCGGACCCATGGCGGTATACAGCTCGTTCGCCCGCGCCGTGTCGATCAGCTGCATGATACCCTTCTCGACTCCGTTATCGGTCAGGAAGTCCTCTTCGATATGGGCAAGAACGTCTACGATGGCATTGCCGATACCGACAACCTGATACTTTTTCATATTGTTTTATCCTCGGAATGGCACAGGTCGGCTATGATACAATTCGCGCAAACCGGTTTTCTGGCTTTGCATATATACCGCCCGTGCAGAATCATCCAGTGGTGGGCGTGCTGCTGGAATTCGACCGGCACGTTGTCCTCGATCGCGCGTTCCACGGCCAGCACATCCTTGCCTGCCGCCACGCCGGTGCGGTTGCCGAAGCGGAAGATATGGGTGTCCACCGCCTGCGCCGGATAGTGGAACCACATGTTCAGCACCACATTCGCGGTCTTGCGCCCCACCCCCGGCAGGCTGACCAGCGCGGCGCGCGAGGACGGAACCTCGCTGTTGTATTCATCGACCAGAATCCGGCTGAGTTTTATGACGTTCTTTGCCTTGTTGCGGAACAGGCCGATGGTCTTGATGTGCTCGATCAGACCTTCCTCGCCCAGCGCCAGCATCTTTTCCGGCGTGTCGGCGATCTTGAACAGGTCCTTCGTCGCCTTGTTCACGCCGACATCGGTCGCCTGCGCCGAAAGCGCCACCGCCACCACGAGGGTATAGGCGTTGACGTGCTCCAGCTCCCCCTTCGGTTCCGGCTCGCTGGCCTGGAAACGGCGGAAGATTTCCTTGATGGTCATATAGTCGAGTTGCGCGATCATGGCCTCCACCTGCCATGATGCCGGAAGCCTTGGCAAGCCCAATGCGCAGGATTCGGGTGGCGGTCGGGTGCATTTGCGCTAGATTGGTCATTCAGGCGACAGAAGGTGCGGAATGAACGACAAACCCTATCATTATGCGGTAATTGCCCGCGCGATTGCCTTTATTGACGAACGCGCACCGGAACAGCCGACGCTTGAGGAAACCGCTGCCGCTGTCGACCTGTCGCCAGCGCATTTCCAGCGGGTGTTCAGCCAGTGGGTCGGGGTCAGCCCGAAACGCTATCAGCAATATCTGACACTGGACCACGCAAAGGATCTGCTGCGCGAGCGGTTCTCGGTGCTGGAAGCCGCGACCGAAACCGGCCTCTCCGGCCCGTCGCGCCTGCATGATCTGTTCGTGAAGTGGGAGGCCATGTCCCCCGGCGAATATGCCCGTGGCGGCGCGGGGCTGACCGTCAACTACGGCTGGTTCGAATCTCCCTTCGGCGAGGTTCTGGCCATGGGCACCGAACGCGGCATTTGCGGTCTGGCCTTCGCCGGGGAGTTCGGCCGCGACGTGGCGATGCAGGACATGACCTCCCGCTGGCC
>WFTU01000137.1 GCA_015485375.1 Paracoccaceae bacterium
CAATCACACTCATGCTTTGGCTCCTTCACGGTACACTACGCCTTGCGCATCAACATGGATTCCGCATTCACTTTTGTTCTGGGCGCGCCAACGACCCGCCCGGAGGTCTTCGCCTACCCGCACCCTCGTGGTGCAGGCCGCACAACCAATCGAGGGGTAGCCACGCTTGACCAGCGGATGCAGCGGCAGGTTGTTGCTCGCGATGTATTCCTGCACATCATCCCGCGTCCAGTAGGCCAGCGGATTTATCTTGATACGGCGATCAGCCTCGTTTTCGAAAAACCCGATCTCCTGCCGCTGCCCTCCCTGATACCGCTTGCGTCCGGTGACCCAGGCATCAAATCCTTGCAACGCATCCTGCAACGGCGCCACCTTGCGCAGCGCACAGCAGGCATCCGGATCGCTTTGATAGAGCAGGTTGTCGGGATCCCGCTCGAACAGTTTCACCCGCGGCGCGCGGATCACCCGCACATCACTCAGCCCGAACTGTTCCGCAAGCATTTCCTGATACTTCAGGGTTTCCGGAAACAGCATCTCCGTATCGACAAACAGAACCGGCAACGACCGGTCAATCGTCGAGACCAGATGTAGCAGCACAACCGACTCCGCCCCGAATGAGGACACCAGCGCCATGCGTCCCAGCGCCGGGCTGGTCAACGCATTGCGCAACACCGGAATAGCGCTGTGCCCCCGATGGTCGTCATTGAGTTTCGCAATCCTCCCGGCAAGCGTCACCTTGGGCGCTCCACGCGTTTTTGCGGGGTATAGCGCCGCCCGAAACGGCTCGATTCCCACCCTGCGGAAAGTTTCGAGGAAGGTTTCGCCCTCATCAAGCCGAAGGCCCAGATAGGTCTCCACCAATGTTTCAACAGCCGGCAAGATCGCATCGGCCGAAAATCCGGGGCCGACTCTTTCGCCAAGGGCCGCTTTCTCGCTGCCGTCACCTCCAAGGGTGATCTGGTAGCTTTCAACCCCTCCCTTTTCGAGTCCGAGAATACCGATATGCCCGACATGGTGATGCCCGCACGCATTGATGCAGCCCGAAATCTTGATTTTCAGGTGCCCGATTTCATGCTCGATTTTCAACGCCTCGAACCGTCGCGCGATCTGCTGCGCCACCGGAATCGACCGCGCCGTTGCCAGATCGCAATAATCCATACCCGGGCAGGCGATAATGTCCGAGATCAGCCCGATATTTGCGGTCGCAAGATCGGCAGATTTCAGCGCCGCATACACTTCCGGCACATGGGCAAGCGGCACATGCGGAAGGATAATATTCTGCTCGTGACTGACCCGCAGCTCGTCATGCGCAAACCTTCGCGCAATGTCCGCGAGAACCCGCATCTGTTCCGACGTTGCGTCCCCCGGCGTCGCGCCGTGTTTCTTGAGCGAAACCGAAACGATCGCGTAGCCCGGCACCTTGTGCGGCGCAAGGTTGGTGTCGGTGAACGACCGGAACACCGGATCCTTTGCACGCGCCTGCTCGAATGTTGTTGTTGGCAGGTTCAGGAATTTAGGCGGCGCAAAATCCTGTTCGATCTTTGCGAGAATTTCCTGATCCACCCCGTCGAAGCGGTCGCGCTGCAGGATAAAACGCGCCTCGACCTGCTCGCGAAACCACGCGATTTTGGTTTCATGCACTGTGATCTTTATCCGCGCCTTGTATTTGTTATCCCGACGCCCGATCTGGTTGTAGACTTGCAATATCGCCTCGACATAGGGCAGAAGATCGGCCTTGGGCAAAAACGCCCGCAGAACTTTCCCGATCATCGGCGTGCGCCCCAGCCCGCCCCCGACAAGAATTCTGTAGCCCGGCGCTCCATCACGCCCCGTGACCAGCTGCACACCTATATCATGCGCTCGGATCACGGCACGATCATGCTCGCTGCCGGTAACCGCTATTTTGAACTTGCGGGGAAGGAAGGCGAACTCCTCGTGGTCGCTGGACCACTGCCGCAACAGTTCCGCCGTCGGCCGCGGATCAGCCACCTCGTCCGCCGCAGCACCGGCAAAATGGTCGGCGGTAACGGCCCGCACACAGGACCCCGAGGTCTGGACCGCATGCATATCCACCTCGGCCAGTGCCGCCAGAATATCCGGCACATCACGCAAATTCGGCCAGTGATACTGGACGTTCTGCCGGGTCGTGAAATGCCCGTATCCCTTGTCCCACTTGTCAGCGATGTCCGCCAGCCGAAGCATCTGTCGGCTATCGAGCGTCCCGTACGGAATCGCCACACGCAGCATGTAGGAGTGCAGCAACTGATACAGCCCGTTCATCAGGCGCAAGGGGCGGAACTCATCCTCGGTCAATGCCCCATCGATGCGTCGCTCCACCTGATCATGAAACCGGTTAGCGCGCGATTCCAGAAACGCGCGATCGAATTCGGAGTAGTTATACATGTGCATTCTCCTGCAAAGCCGGATCGGCCTGTTTGCCATGAAACAGATTTCCCGGCCCTGCCGCGCGCAACTGTTCGCGCAAATGGACCGGACGCGGAAGACCATCATCGCCAATCTCCGCATCCACGAGATAGGCCCCAAACACCCGCCCGGCGTCAGCCTCGGCACCAGCCAGCAATGCCTCGGCCATATTCCGGTCAGTCAAGAAGACCGCATCGCTGAAGCGCAGCGCCCAGTATCCCTGCCTGGACCAGTAAACCGCATCTCCATGCAACAGGTCGCAAGCGGTCAGAACCTTTGGCGTGAACGATTTGTTGCTGAATATGGACATATTTTGCCTCCTGACGTTATGCGCGATAGTATCAAGGCGCAGAGGCAATATAGAATATTGTTCTGATTATTGGCTATATGCGGTCATAATTAAGAACATAATTCCGATATATATCCAGTTTTGATAATATATCTTCATAATGCCCCGGGGTCCGGAATGCGTGCACACCCATCGCGAAACGCTCGGAACATTCACCCGCGCACAACACTAATTTGATGGGAGGTATTGCGGTCTTTTGATGGGAGGTATTGCGGTCTTTTAAAGTCACCACATGACAAAAAACGAAGCAAATTGCCTTTATGGCGGAGACGAAGGGATTCGAACCCTCGATACCGTTCCCGGTATACTCCCTTAGCAGGGGAGCGCCTTCGACCACTCGGCCACGTCTCCGAGGAGGTGTTTAGCCTTTACAGGCAGGCCTGCACAAGCGGTTTTTTATGTGCTGCAGAAGTTCTTTATGCGTCGCCATACAGGCGGTGGAACTGGTGCGTGAAAACCGCAACGCCGAAGATCGGGATCACCAGATTGACCAGCGGCACCGATAGCGGGATGGCCATGAAAAACCCGGCCAGCCATATCTGGCCGAAGTACCGCTTGCGCAAACGGGTGGCCTCGCGCATACCGACGCGCCGTGCAGCAACCAGCTGAAAATACTCGCGGCCCATCAGGTAGCCGTTCAGGCTCCAGAAGATCAGCGGCGCAAAAACCGAGGACATCAGGTAAAAAACCAGCACCACAATATTGGCGAGGATCATTACACCGATGAACTGCATCGCGTCGATCAGCATCGGGATGATCGGCACCCGTTTGACCGGTGGCAGCTGCGGGTAATAGCGGGCCTCGACAGCGTCGGAAATTTCCTCGAGGAAAAAGCCGATAATGATCGATGCGACCGGAAACATCAAAAAAGACAGCAAAAACAAAGTGATAATACTGGCGACCGAGAGCAGCCCCCCTTGCACAGCGACTTCGCCGATCCACGGCAGGGTCAGGGTTTCCGGAAGCACCCAGTTCAGAAAACCGGTGATGGCGAAGAACGGCAACAGCACCAGAACGAAGGACAGGAACAGGGATTTCCAGAACACCTTCTGGAATTTCGGGTCGCCCATTTGCGAAAGGGCCTTGCCGAAGTCCGCGAACAGGTTCACGCGCTCACCCATGCAGTAATCGCGTCGATATCGGGGCGCGGGCGCTCCGGCGGCGTATGGCGGGCCGTACCGATGTGGATAAAACCGGCAACAAATTCATGCGGCTCCAGATCAAGCGCGGTTTTCAGAAACGGTTTGTCCATCGCCATCCAGCCCGTGAGCCAGTTCGCCCCCCAACCGCTGGCCAGCGCCGCGTTGAGCGCCGCAAGGCACACAGCACCGGCAGACAGTATCTGCTCGATCTCCGGCACTTTCTCCGACTCGACCGGCGAGGCCACAACAGTGACAACCGTCCCCGCGTTGGCGAAATTTGCGCGGGCTTTCTCGATCTTTTCCGGCTCGAGACCCAATTCGGCCCCGCGCAGCACCACCAGTTCCGCAAGACGCGGGAGGGCATCGCCCTGCAACACGATAAACCGCCAAGGCTCCAGTTTTCCATGATCCGGCGTGCGGGCCGCCGCCGTCAGGATCGGACGCAATTCACGAGCGTCCGGATAGGGTGCGATCAGCATTTTGGCCGGACGCGAGCGCCTGCTCAGCAGAAAGTCGAGGACGGCGGGGTTTTGCTCTGGCATGACAAATCCAATCGAAAGATACAGCCCCCTACTTCGGCGTGCGGGGCGGCACTGTCAAGGTTTGCGCGTTAGGACCCCCCGTTATTGTCGATCTCCAACTGCGGGATTTCGCAAAACCCCTGCGGCGGAATATCAAGGGCGGCGTTGAATTTGCTCGACAGGTTCTGGAAAGCAATCAGGCCGGTCAGCTCCACGATACCGTCGTCGTCAAAGAACTCCCGCAGACCGGTTACCATGTCGTCCGTCACCTCGCGGTCCGTGTAGGTCACCGCTTCGGTATACTCCAGCGCGGCGCGCTCGATTGGCGTAAACAGATCACTGCTGCGCCAGTTTTTCAGTTCCAGAATTTTTTCCTGATCGACCCCGCGTTTTTCCAGGGTCGCACCGTTGATATCGACGCAAAATTCGCAGTGGTTAATCTGCGACACCCGCACCGTCACCATCGATCGCAGGGCCGCATCCACCGGCGAGCGCTTGCGATTGAACGCTCCGTAAAGCACCGCAACACTGGCAAACACCCATTTGGAACGGCCCCAGAGCAGCCCCGGATCAAGCACCTTGCCATAGGTGTATTTCTGCTTGGCGAAAAACAGGCGGATAAACCACGGATATTTATTGATCGGCTTGGGCTGAACCCGCATTGGTGCCTCCTTGCGAAAAGGCGGCAGGTGCCCCCCGCCGCCTTTTCCATCTGTCACTCCAGCGCTTCCGCTGCAAGGAAATTTCCCGTTACCGCAGCATGCGCGGATCACCCCCCATGTCGAGACCGGGGAAGATAAAATCCTCCAGCGCCGCCTGCTGCATCCCGAACATGTCGCGCAAGGTCCAGGCGGCGTAGGCGCGCACATCGCGGGTCGGCTCCAGATCGCGGTTCTGGTAAAGGTCCAGCTCGCCCAGCCCCGGCCAGTCGCCATGCACCTTGCCGCCCTTGACCGCGCCGCCGGCCATGAACATTGCGCCGCCCGTGCCGTGGTCGGTGCCGCCGGAGCCGTTCTCTCGCACGGTGCGCCCGAATTCGGTCATCGCCAGCACCGTCGTGCGGTCCCAGTTCGACCCGAGGCGTTCCTTCAGTGTCAGGATCGCGGCCTGAAGTTCACGCAGGGGCCGCCCCAACGCGGTTTTCTGGTTATTGTGCGTATCCCAACCCCCGATGGAGAACGCCGCGATACGGGTTTCCTCGTTCAGGCGATCGGCGGCAAAGGACGCCAGCGCCCCGGCCCGCGCGGCTTGCGCGGGGTTCATGGCCCCGTCCATCTTGGCCGACAGTTCGAAGGCCACCTGCGCGGCATCCTCAAACAGGGGATCCTGCGCATAGAGTTTGCCAAGCAGCTGTTGTGTCGTCGGGGACAGGTCCAGATCACTGTCCGGGCTCCAGCTGGAGGTCTCCGCCTCTCCGTTCAGCAACATCATACGCTGCCGCCCGACGCTGAACGCGGTCGTTGCGGTTGCCCCCGGCACCAGCGTCAGCATCCGGTTCAACCAGCCATCGCGGTTATCAGTCAGGGTGCCATCGCTGGACATACCGCAGTTTTCCAGGAAATCCTGCCCGTCAAAATGGCTGCGCTTGTTGCGATAGGGAGTCGAGACCGCATGCGCAAAGGCCAGCTCGCCAGCATCCCACAGCGGCAGCAGGTCGCCCAGTTCCTTGTGCAGGGAAAAGAATCCGTCCAGATCGTGGGCGCCACCTGCCTCGCCCGCCTTGATGCTGCTCCGCAGACCGGCCAATGCGGGGTCGCCGTAAGGCTGCACCACGTCCAGCCCGTCCATCGCACCGCGCAGGATGATGACGACAAGCCGGTTGTCGCCCGGCACAGCCGCCAGCGTGACCGGTGTGATCAACGGGCTCGCCGCCGCGCTGCACCCTACGATCAGGGAGTTCCGCAACAATGTGCGTCGTGTCATTCCGTTTTTCATAATCACCTCCCTCAACGTCTGTTAAATTCGGGGGAAACGAGCAGAAGCGCCACGCCTTCCCATTTGCTTTCGGCGCCGGCTACGGCGACCTTCAGGGCGTTGGACACATCCTCGCCCAGCACCTGCCGGAGCAACTCGCGCGGGTCCACATCCTGCCCGTATTCGCGGGCAATCAGCGTTGCCCATTCGATCCGCGCCGCCAGCGCCGGCGGGGTGATCCAGTCGGCCCCTGCCTCGGACCAGCCATCAGGCCCCGGCGCACGGAACAACTCCTGCCCCATCGCCATCAGCGGGATCGCCAACCCCTCGCGCAGTTCGCGGACCGGAGAATCAGCCAGCACATCGCCCACATCGAGCGCCCGCACCGTGGAAATAACGTATTCCGTCGGCTGCTTGACCTTTTCCCGTTTGGGACTCACGCTCGCCGGATGGGTCAGCATCGCCTCGTAGGTCGTCACCAGATCGCCTTTCGAGTCGCGATAGGCCGCCGAAATCGCATCCACCAGCGCCTGTGGCGGCGTCTCTGACACGAAATGCACCGCAAGCTTGCGCCCGACGTGCTTCGCCGTATCGGGATGCACCGCCAGATCATCAAGAAACGCAAACACGTCATCGGCCGAGGGGCGCTCCCCGCCGTAGCTTTTGCCAAGCACCGTCTCGGCCCCCGGCTCGGCCCGCTTCGGATCAAAGGAAAAACCGTTCTTGCCAATACCGAAACCGGTCAGAAGTTCCGCAAACTGGCGCACATCGTCCTGCGTATAGCTGCCCTCGACTCCCATCGTGTGCAGTTCCAGAATTTCACGGGCCAGGTTTTCGTTCAAACCGCGCTCGCGCCGCTTTCCGACGGGCGAGTTCGGCCCGACCGAAACATTCTGGTCCAGATACAGCAGCATCGCCGGATGGGTCACGACCGCCTTCAGAAGTTCCGAAAAATTACCGGCGATGTTCGGGCGGATAGCCTCGTCAACGTAGGACCCTATCGCCAGTTGCAGCTGCTGGTTCTTTCCGGCAACGGTGAAGTTGTCGGCCCAGAAACCCACCAGTCGCTCGCGAAACCCGAAATCCGACAGGCTGGCACGGGCCAGAAAGGCACGGCGGTCCTCGGCAATCAGCATCCGCATTTTCTTGCGAAAGTCTTTCCGGCGCTCCCCGGCTCCGGCGACGTTGTTGCGCATATCCCTGCGGATCTTGCGGTCTTCCTCATAGAGCTTGATACGCTCCTTGATCGACGGTCGCCTGAATGTCTTTTCCAGCGGATCGCGCGCGGTCAGGCCCGCCAGGGCCTCGGCCACGCTGGAGGCAGCAGGCGCCCCCGGGCGAATGCCGTATCCGAACCTGTTGTTCAGAATGAATGTCGAGACAGCCATGTTCCCTCCTCAAATCGGTTGTTATGAGGATTATACGGGAGGGAACAGAAATTCCGTCGCGGAAATTTTGAAAAACCTAGTCCTGCGGAATAATCCGCAGACCCAGCTCGCGGAGCTGTTCGTTGGAAACCTCGCCCGGGGCTTCCATCATCAGGTCCTCGGCACGCTGGTTCATCGGGAACATGATAACCTCGCGGATGTTTTCCTCGTCGGCCAGCAGCATTACCATGCGGTCGATACCGGCAGCGCAGCCACCATGCGGAGGGGCGCCGTATTTGAACGCCTTGACCATACCGCCGAAGCGTTTCTCGACCTCTTCCTTGCCGTAACCGGCAATGCCGAAGGCCTTGTACATGATGTCGAGCTTGTAGTTCCGGATCGCCCCGGAGATCAGCTCGTAACCGTTGCAGGCAAGGTCGTACTGGTAGCCGAGCACTTTGAGCGGATCGCCCTCCAGCGCCTCCATCCCGCCCTGCGGCATGGAGAAGGGGTTGTGTTCGAAATCGATCTCGCCGGTTTCCTCGTCTTTCTCGAAGATCGGGAAATCGACGACCCAGCACATCTCGAACCGGTTCTCGTCGGTCAGGCCCAGTTCCTTGCCGATGACGTTGCGCGCACGCCCTGCAACCGCCTCGAAGGATTTCGGTTTGCCGCCGAGGAAGAAAGCCGCATCGCCAATGCCAAGGCCAAGCTGCTGGCGGATCGCCTCGGTGCGCTCCGGACCGATGTTCTTGGCCAGCGGGCCGGCGGCATTCATCTCGCCGTCCATCTCGCGCCAGAAAATATAGCCCATGCCGGGCAGCCCTTCCTGCTGGGCGAATTTATTCATGCGGTCACAGAACTTGCGCGAGCCGCCGGTCGGGGCGGGAATGGCACGTACTTCATTGCCTTCCTGTTCCAGCAGGCTGGCGAAAATCTTGAAACCGGAGCCTTTGAAATGTTCGGACACAACCTGCATCTTGATCGGATTGCGCAGGTCCGGCTTGTCGGAGCCATACCACAGCGCCGCATCCTTGTAGGAAATCTGCGGGATCTCGTGGCTGACCGGACGGCCGCCGCCGAATTCCTCGAACACACCGATCATCACCGGCTCGATGGTGTCGAACACGTCCTGCTGCGTAACGAAGCTCATTTCCATGTCGAGCTGATAGAAATCGGTCGGCGAGCGGTCGGCGCGCGGATCCTCGTCACGGAAACACGGGGCGATCTGGAAATACTTGTCGAAACCCGCAACCATCATCATCTGTTTGAACTGCTGCGGTGCCTGCGGCAACGCATAGAACTTGCCCGGGTGCAGACGCGACGGCACGAGGAAATCGCGCGCGCCTTCGGGGCTGGAAGCGGTAATAATAGGTGTCTGGTATTCGTTGAACCCGATGTCCATCATCCGGCGACGCAGACTGGCCACGACGTTGGAGCGCAACATCATGCGGTTGTGCAATCCTTCGCGGCGCAGGTCGAGGAAGCGATACTTCAGGCGGGTTTCCTCGGGGTATTCCGGCTCGCCGAACACCGGCAGCGGCAGCTCCTCGGAGGCGCCGAGAACTTCCATGTCCTTGATGAAAATCTCGATCTCGCCGGTCGGGATGTTCTCGTTCACCAGTTCCGGATCGCGCGCCTTCACCGTCCCGTCAATACGGATCACCCATTCGGAACGCACCTTTTCCAGTTCGTGGAAAACCGGCGAATCCTCGTCGGCCAGAACCTGCGTGATCCCGTAATGGTCGCGAAGGTCGATAAACAGCACGCCGCCATGATCGCGCACACGATGCACCCAGCCGGAAAGGCGGACATCCTCGCCAACATTGGCGGCGGTCAGTTCATTGCATTTGTGAGAGCGAAAAGCGTGCATGGCGTTGATTCCCGAAACGGTTAAAGGCACATGCGAACATGCGCCATATAGGTCGGGACGGATACACATGTTTAGCGGCCGGATGTCAAGGCTTGCGGCCCGACAGCGCGGTTTTGCAGGGAAAACCGTCTATAACCGGAGGTATAAGAGCGCCGTTTCAGACCCAAGTAACATATAAACCCGCCGCAGGAGGCCGTAGATATCAACTCGAAACAACCCGAATTGTATCAGTGCTCCGGGTTGCCTCCTGAAATCGAGCGAGTTGACTATGAAAAGCGCAGATCACGCGAAAATCCGTGTATGGGACCTGTTCGTCCGTTTTTTCCACTGGACACTGGTGGTGGCGGTCTCCGCTGCCGCCTATTCCGGCTTTCTGCTGGGCGGAACCTGGATTTCCGCGCACATCTGGGCCGGAAGCGTGGCGACCGCGCTGATACTGGCCCGCCTGCTCTGGGGCATATGGGGCAGCCCCTACGCCCGTTTCGGCAATTTCGTCAAAGGCCCGCGCGCCGCCCTTGAACATGTGCGCGAACTGCGCTCCGGCGCGGGCGAGCGCCATCTGGGGCACAACCCGCTTGGCGCGCTGATGATCCTCGCCCTGATTACCACGATCCTGCTGCTGGCCCTGAGCGGCACCGTCGGACTCGGCGGGGTATTCAAGGTCGGACCCTTCGGGTTTGCCACCACCTACCAGTTCGGAAACACCACGCTTTCGCTGCACAAGCTGCTGGCCATCTGGCTGCTGGTTCTGGTCGGCCTGCATATCGCCGGCGCCGTGTTCGAGGGGCTTCGCACACGCGAAAACCTCGTGAAAGCCATGGTCACCGGATACAAGGAAGCCGAACCGGGCGAGATCGAACAGCCCGCCGGCAAGGCCCGCCCGCTTCTGGTTACCTCCCTGTTCACAGCCCTCGCCGCAATGCTGTTCTGGGGGGGCGCCACGCTGGCCTCGCGCCCTGCGCCCGATCTGCCCCCGGTTGGCGAGGCCGCCTTCGATGTCACATATGCGGATGAATGCTCCGCCTGCCACATCGCCTACAACCCCAGCCTGATGGGCGAGAAAAGCTGGACCCTCCTGATGTCCAACCTCTCCGACCATTTCGGCGAGGACGCGAGCCTCGATCCCGCCACAACCGAGGAACTGACCCGCTGGCTGGCCGCCAATGCCGCCGAAACCGTCGATACCAAACCCGCCCATATGCTGCGCCATATGGCCGACAACGCCCCGTTTACCATCACCGAAACCCCGTTCTGGAAACTGACGCACAAGAACATTCCGGACACCGTATTTACCCGCCCGCCGGTCTATGACAACGGCAACTGTGCCGCCTGCCACAGCGACGCGGAAAGCGGACGCTTTTATCCCGCCAATATTTCAATACCAAAGGAGAACCAGAAATGAACAAACAGACAGGCATCCTCGCCCTGACCCTCGCGGCAGGCGTCCTCGGGCTGGCCGGTTACGCCGTAGCCAACGCATCGCGCGACGCGATCCTGCAGGGCTACGCACAACAGGCGGGCGTCAGCAGCTTTTCCGCTGCAGCCGGCAAGGCAATGTTTCTGAGCACCAACACCACAGGCAAGCCGGAAACGCCGTCCTGCACCACATGCCACACCAGTGATCCGACCGCCGCAGGGAAAACCCGCGTCGGAAAACCGATCGACCCGATGGCCGTCTCGCGCACACCGGACCGGTTCACAGACCCCGCCAAGGTGGAAAAATGGTTCCGCCGCAATTGCAAATCCGTCCTCGGTCGGGAATGCACCCCGCAGGAAAAGGGTGATTTTATCACCTATATGAGCAGCATCTAGACAGGAAGGTAATCAAAATGAAATACACTCTCTCCGCCATAGCCGCGACAGCGACGATCGCCGCCGCCGTGGTATTCTCCGGCGTCACGCCCGCAGTCAGCGGCTCGAACAACGCCTTCGTCGTGACCAACGAAACGACCAAGGCCGAATGTTCCGCCTGCCACATGGCCTACCCGCCGGGTTTCCTGCCGAAACGTTCCTGGCAGGCCATTATGTCCGACCTTTCCAACCATTTCGGCGAGGACGCAAGCCTTGACGACGCATCGACCAAGGAAATCACCGACTATCTGGTCGCAACCGCCCCGGCCGAAATCCGCGGCCTGAACCCGACCTACACGGTCCTGCGCATCAGCCAGATGCCCTGGTTCACCCGCGAACACGGCTCCCGCACCATCGCCTATGCCAAAAGCAAACCCGACATCGGCTCGATCTCCAACTGTGCCGCCTGCCACCGTGGCGCAGAACGCGGGTTCTTCGGCGACTAGAGCCTGCAAACACCCCACGATAACGCCTGTCCCGCCAAAGCGGGGCAGGCAACACCGCCCTCAATGAGCGGATGATGAAACGGCGCGACCACATTTCCCTCGCCCTCGGGTCCGTCAATCCCCCAGAAAATTCCCTGCTAATTCAGCAGATTGCAAATTATTGCATACTTCTCCAACCTTCCGGTAACAAAAAATTGACAGGCCATTGACCTTACAGTGACTGGAAGGCCTATATCCGTTTACACGAAGGCGAATCCTCCCTTCGACGACATTTGAAATACGCAGTATTGTTCAACGGAGAAACGGAAAAATGATCTGGTTACCTGACATCGCCACAACAATCTGGTTTGACCTTGCCGCCGCTTTCTTCCTGTTTGCGCCCGCCACTCGCCCGCGAACCGCTCTGATGCCGGCCCCGGTACGGGCAAGCGTGTAGACCCGATCCAATATCCGCGCTAGCCTGCCGCAACACTCCAAATCCACCGGAGACGCCCGATGAGCCAACTGCAACAATATGCCATTCTCCTTGCCCTGACGCTCGGAACGGTCGGTTTCGTGTTGAGCCTCTACGGCCTGGCGCGCGCCATCGGTCGCAACCGCAGCGAGCCCGGCAAAGACGTTCCCGCCACAGCCGGGAAACTGTCGCGTGATCCTGTCTGGGTGCGCTACCACGCCCGCTATACCGCCTATGCCCTGCTGTTTCTGGCGTTCGATATGGAAATGGCTTTCATGTATCCATGGGCGGTCGTTTACCGCGAAGAGGGGCTTGTAGCGCTTCTCGACATGGGTGTTTTTCTCGCGATCCTGTTCCTCGGCCTGCTCTATGGCTGGAGTCAGGGCGCCTTCAGGAGACAATAGAAAATGTTCGGCGCACGCAAAATCCTCAAATCCTCCCCGCTGCATCGCATAATCGGCAAGGCCACAGCGCAAGACCTGCACGTTCTGGTGGTGCCCGGCCCCGAGTTCGCCCTGTCAAACGGGCTTGATCTGCCAAACTCCGGCGTGCGGCTGGCCAGCGGCCCGCGCGATGCCAACGTGCTGCTGCTGCTCGCGCCGCTTGGCACCGCCCTGCGCGATGCCGCCTCGGTCGCCTATGCCCAGATGCCCCGCCCACGCGCAATCATTGCCCTTGGCCTTGACGACACCAGCCCCCTGCCCGCACCCGACGCCACCGCACCGCTGTCACAAGACGGCCTGCTGCAAGCGCTCGCCAGCGTGCGAAGCACCTTTGCCGACAACGCCTTCAGCCAGAACACCGAAGACTTCGACGCACCGGCCCTTCAAAGCAAAATCGAATACACCTGCCCGATGCACCCCGAGATTGTCAGAGACGAACCCGGCGACTGTCCCATATGCGGCATGTTCCTTGTCCCCCGCGAAACCGACGCGACCTCCGCCGCTGAAC
>WFTU01000138.1 GCA_015485375.1 Paracoccaceae bacterium
ATGCTGGCCAAAATGGCCGCTTTGGCCAAGGCCACGGGATGCGCCGGCGGCCGTATCTGGACAGCCCGCGAGGGCCTGCGCCGCAAACTGGAACGCAACGGCGCAAACCTGCGCTATGTGATGGAGATAAAAGCCGATGTCCACTAGCACGACTTCCGACAGCAACAGTAGCGAGACCACAGACGCCCGCCAGGCGGTCGATAACGGCGGCATTGCCATCGGGGCCGGTGCGGGGGCGGTCACAATCAACCAGGTGCCGGACGAGGCGCTGGAGCTCGGCGGCGAAGTGATTTCGACGCTGGCCGAGGTGGTCAAGCAGGACGTTGGCCAGAACCGGAGCGAGAATGCGCAATTGCTCGATACGGTGTTGAAATTCGGTATCCCGGCGGCCGCGATCGCCTTCATTGTTTCGAGGAGCTGAAACCCATGTTCGACAACCCCGCCTATCGCCCCGCCCCGCGTTATCGCGAGTATGCCTATACGCTGACGCCCGGCGAGGAGCTGGAGATCATCACCGACGCCGATTTCATCTCCTGCCTGGAGGCGACCGCCGATTTCGATATCGGTATCGACGCCCCGGCAAATGTGAATTTCAAGCAAGGCCTGCGCCTGCGCGTCCCCGGCGGTTTCAAGTCGGTGCGGATCAACAACACCAGCGCCGCCAACAACACGGTATCGCTCGGGATCGGCATGGGCGATTTTGTCGATGCGCGCCTGAATATTTCGGGATCCATTACCAACGAGGCACAGCGCCCCGATCTGTTCACCGATGCGGCCCCGGTGGCGGCGGCGGCCGGACCGGCCACCACCCTGATCATGGCCGCCAATGCCAAGCGCAACGAGGCCATTCTGGTGAACACCGGAACCGTTGATTTGTGGATCAAAGGATCCAATGCGGTGAGCAAAACCGGCGTGTTCCTTGCCGCCGGTCAGAACGTAATTCTTGGCACAACGGCGGCGCTTTACGCCTACAACCCGGATGCAGCGGCAGCGGGCGAGGTGGCGGCGTCGGAATTGGAGTTTAGCTAATGTCCAGTATGAGCGACCGGCGGGTTGAAAAGACGTTCGGGCCTTACGCGATTGTGTCCGCCGGTCAGGTGGTGATCACGCACGGCATGGGCGGCGCGCCGAAAAACTTTGAAATTGTGTTGAAGTGCCTGACCGCCGAAGCCGGATATGCAGTCGGTGAAACCGCCGTTTATGCGCTCGGGATGCGTGACCAGTCAGGATCGACAGCTTACCGCGGAGTGTCGGTTGTTCCGACCGCCACCACAATCACCATGCGTTACGGCTCCAGCGCGACGGTGTTCGATATTATCGACGCCACGACCGGCGACGGTGTGGGTCTGGCCAATGCCAATTGGGAAATGTATGTGAGGGCGACGCGATGAAAAAAGGCGGCAAAAAACGGGGGTTCTATGTTGACCTTGCAACGGGGGATTATCTCGGCGAGTTCGACGGCGACGCGCCGGAGGGGGCCAAGGAGGTTGACCGTCCGCCCAGGCACGCGGCGGAGAAATGGACCGGCGCGGACTGGGACGGATCGAAGCCGCCGCCGGAGCCCGAAAACCCGCTGGAAGCGGCCATTCGCGAGATCGCCAAGGGCTACGGCGTTGCGCGCCGCAAGGCGATCCTGCGGGCTTTGGGGGATGATGTGTAATGAGCGATGCGGCCCATATCGGCGGTGCGATCGCCTTTGGCCTTCTGGCGGCGGGCGCGGTTTATATCGCGCGGCGCAGTCGCGGAAGCGGCCAGAGCTACGCGATCAAGAAAACCGTGACCAGAAAGACCCCGGATTTCTCGGCGCTGTTTTCCAGCCTGATCGGCATGATCGGGCAGGGGGGTGGCTCGAGCTCGACCGCAAGCACCGGCACGGGGGCCGGCACTTACAGGGTGCCGCGCGGCACCGGGGACAACTACACGAGCTTCAAGCAACGCATGGGCGCCAGCGAGAGCGGCGGCGATTACTCGGTGGTCAACTCGCTGGGATATACCGGGCGCTACCAGTTCGGGCAGGGGCGGCTGGATGATTACATGCGCGCCACCGGCGAGAGCTTCACCATGAGCCAGTTTAATGCCGATCCGGCGTTGCAGGAAAAGGTCATGGACTGGCATATTTCCGATATTGACAAGTTCATCTATCGCAACGGGCTCGACCAATATTTCGGGGCCAATGTTGCCGGGGCAAATCTCGACATCGACGCCATGCGCGCGGTGGCGCACCTGGGCGGCACCGGCGGGCTGAAAAAGTTTGTTACCTCGGGCGGCAGCTACAACCCGGCGGATGCCTATGGCACCAGCCTGGCGGATTACGCCGCCAAGTTCACGAATATCTAGGAGAAACATCATGCCGATTTTGATCTGGGGCGGAATGGCAATCGCGGGACTGGCGGCGGGCGGCTATGCGCTCGACAAGGCCTCCGAGGCGGCGGACAGCGCCACCACGCTGACCAAATGGGTGGTGATCGGTGGCGTGGCCTATCTGGTCGCGAAACAGGCGAAGGTAATCAAATGAGCATCCTTCCATACATCCCGTCCGATCAAACGCCGGTTACAGCCGCCCCTGCCTATGACAACACCCGGGAAAACAAGGCGCTTATATTTGTGATTGTGGTTCTGTCTATTCTGGTGGCGAGAAAATGAGTTTGGAATTGGCAATCACCATCGTGGTGGCCCTGATCGGGCTGCTGAACGCGCTCCTGGCGACGTCGATCTGGTTTCGCCTCGGCGGTCTGACCACCGGGCAAATCTGGATTGAGAAGCGGCTGAAAAGCCTTGAGGGCCGGATCGGCCACCTTGAAACCAAAGTGAAGGGATAAGAACATGCTGCAAGGACTTTTGACATGGAAAATTGTGGCGCTGCTGCTGCGCCATATTCTCACGGCGCTGGGGGCCTCGCTGGTTGCCCGGGGCTGGGTGGACGCCGGACAGGCCGACACGCTTGTGGGGGCGGTGATGACGCTTGCCGGGCTTGGCTGGTCGGTCAAGGAGAAGGTGGACGCCAGCGCGCCCACAGGAAGCCCGTAGAGCGGCTTCAGGACATTTTCGGCGGGTAGGGCCGCGAACACCCTTCCTCCCTGGACTGGCGCGCCCCTGTGGCGCGCCTTTTTTTGTGTGCGGTGAATTAAACCGTTTGAAACGGTATCGAAACAGAGAGAGGAGAGGAGAAGAGAAGAGAGGTGCTCACCGGGCTTTGCGGTAAACGGCGCTGATCGCCCTGGTGA
>WFTU01000139.1 GCA_015485375.1 Paracoccaceae bacterium
GCTGGAGCGGGTGTACTATTCCGTCGGCGGCGGTTTCGTGGTGGAGGAGTCCGAGGCCAGCGAGGATCATCTGCACGCCCGCGACGAAACCAAGCTGCCCTATCCCTTTGACAGCATGGAAACCCTGCTCGCTCATTGCAACGAGCAGCAGGCCTCGATCAGCGACATCATGCTCGCCAACGAGCGCAGCTGGCGAACGGACGAGGAGATTCGAAGCGGGTTGCTGAACATCTGGCGGGTCATGGATGCCTGTATCCAGGCCGGTTGCGAGAACGAAGGCATCCTCCCCGGCGGATTGCAGGTGCCGCGCCGTGCCCCGGCGTTGTACCGAAAATTGCGCGAGCAGCAGGAATCCGCGCTCTGCGATCCGCTGACCACGATGGATTGGGTCAATCTCTATGCCATCGCGGTCAACGAGGAGAATGCCGCCGGCGGCCGGGTGGTTACCGCGCCAACCAATGGCGCGGCTGGCATCATTCCCGCCGTGCTCAAGTACTATCTTCGCTTTGCCCCCAATGCCAGAGAGGAGGGTATCGTCCGATTTCTGCTGACCGCGGGCGCCATCGGCATCCTGTACAAGGAAAACGCCTCCATCTCCGGTGCCGAGGTCGGTTGCCAGGGCGAGGTAGGCTCGGCCTGCTCGATGGCGGCGGCGGGTCTGGCCGAGGTCATGGGCTGCACGCCCGGACAGGTGGAGAACGCTGCCGAGATCGCGATGGAGCACAATCTTGGTCTGACCTGCGATCCGGTCGGAGGCCTGGTTCAAGTGCCCTGTATCGAGCGCAACGCGATGGCCGCGATCAAGGCCATCAATGCCAAGCGCATGGCCCAGCAGGGCGATGGCAGCCATTTCGTGTCCCTGGACAAGGTGATCGCCACCATGCGCGAAACCGGGCGCGACATGCAGAGCAAGTACAAGGAAACGGCCGAGGGCGGACTGGCCGTGAATGTCATCGAGTGCTGACCGGGAATTGACTCAGCGCTCGAAGCAGAAATGACAACGGCGGACCCGAACGGGTCCGCCGCTGATTGTCAGGAGAAGTTTTACTTTCTACTCTGGTTCCTGCGAGCCGAACCCAGTTTTTCCGTAGGCAGCAACATCTGCACATTTCCGATATTCGCCGGAATGACTACGGAACTATTTCCATTCTTCGCAAACTCCATCAGCGCGCTGTTGAGTTCGTGCTGCAGGTATTCGGGTGTCAGCGAATCATTGATGATGCGGTTGGCCTCGGCAACACCGCGTGCACGGGCGATTTCGATTTCGGCGTCCTTGTTGGCGATATCCACCTGGATGGCCTTGGCCTGAAGTTTCTTTTCCGCCGACACCGCATCCTGTATCGCCTTTTCGACACTGCGGTCGGTGCGAATGGAACGGATGATGGCGCGACTGATGGTGAACACGCCGGGATCCGATTCATCCAGGGTTTTCTGGATCGACGCCATGATGTCGCTTTCCAGTCCCTGCCGTTGCTTGTGAATATCCAGTGACGGGATTTTTGCTATCGCGTCGTAGGTGGCGCTGCGGGATTGCTTGCGAACCAGTTCATAAACCGGATAGAGAATATCGCCGTCGCCACGCTCGGGCAGGGCGTACTTGATTTTCATGTCCGCGATCCTGTCCGGTGCCACCTGGTAGTAGATCGTGATATCGAAATCCTCGAGGGAGAGATTGTCGCTGGCTTTGGGCGTCATGTCCTCGAGGTCGACCTGAATTTCCTTTGCGCTGTAGACATCCAGGCTGGTGATCAGCGGATTGATCAGGTGAATGCCGCTACCGAGTTCATCCGGCGAAACCTCGCCCAGTGTCTTGACGACGCCGACATTCCCGGTCTCGATGACACGCACCGAAAGCAGTACGATCAGAATGGCAAACAACGAAACAATGGCAATGATGAAAGGCCTGGTCGAGCCCGTGTGTGAAGTTATCATGGTTTTCTCCTTTTTTATTGTTGCAACAAAATAGACAATCAATTGTGCAAAAAAATCCCTGAATCCAAAGGCTTACGGGGAAACTGCCCCTCAACTATCGATTTGTCGGTTTCCGTTTAGGGAACCTCTGATTTATTCTCTAATTCGTTGATAAAATAGCTATTCGCTGACGAACCGCCACGGAGCCGCC
>WFTU01000140.1 GCA_015485375.1 Paracoccaceae bacterium
CGGGGTTGCTGTTCGGGCCGCGCGAGTTGCGGCTTTATCCGAACGGGCGATTGGCGGCGCATATTCTGGGGGGCACGAGTTTCGGGGCCGAAGGGGTCTATGCGGCCGAGGTGATCGGCACGGCGGGTGTGGAGCTGGAATTCGACAAGTTCCTGCGCGATCCGGCCGAGGACGGGGCGCCGCTGGAACTGTCGATTGATCTGTCTGTGCAGGCGGCGATGCGCCGTGTGCTGGCTGGCGGTATGGCGATGATGCAGGCCAAGGCGGCCTCGGCCGGATCGCGCAGGAACTTGTCGAACTCCAGCTCCACACCCGCCGTGCCGATCACCTCGGCCGCATAGACCCCTTCGGCCCCGAAACTCGTGCCACCCAGAATATGCGCCGCCAATCGCCCGTTCGGATAAAGCCGCAACTCGCGCGGCCCGAACAGCAACCCCGGTTCACCCAGATCATAGACCGCCTGCTTTTGCTCCGGCGAGAGCTTGCGCTTGATCCAGACGAATTTCCGCGCGCCGGTAAACAGGCGCAACAGCTTGTCCAGTTCCAGATCGGGAAAAATCTTTACCAGCCCCTCGGCCGCCGCCACCGGATCCACCATCTCCTGCGGACGGGCATAAAGCGAAAACGTCACCAGATTGGTCGCCAGAATTTCGCCGTTGCGATCGACAATATCGGCCCGCTGGTTGACGATGCGGTTATAGCTCCCGCCCCCCATCGGCTCGCGCGCCGGTGTGGTCGCCAGCACCACCATTTTCCAGCCCACCGCCCCGAAGGACATGAAAAACACAGCCGCCAGCAATATCAGTCTGGAGGCCGCCTTGCGCCGCTCCGCCTTGCGCTGCTTGCGCAACCGCGCCGCCTTGGCCTCGGCCTCGATCACGGCCGGATCGACCCCGTCCTCGCGGGCACGCAATACGCGGGCAATGGGGCGCAACGGTTTGCGGATCATTCTGTCTCTCCCAGCGCCTGCATCACGGCGGCCTCGATTACATCACTCATCAACAACGGATCCTCGGGCGTCGGATAGATCACCTTCATCGGATCGGAATAATTTTCCGCACTCAGCGGCATCAGCCGCAGCGCCCCGAAATTCTCCTCGGACAGCGCCAGCAGGCGTTCGGGCCGGTTCAGATAGGCCCACTCGGCCCGCAACACGGCAATCGCCTCGCGCTCCTTGGCGATCTGGCGCTGGAGCCGTGCCACATCCGACATCGCCTCCTGCGTGCGGTAATTCACGCGGTAGGCCCATGTCGCCACGAACACCACCGAAACCACGCCCAGAAACAGCAGAAATCCCCTCATGCCCCGATCTCCTTCGCTACATCCAGCTTCGGCAGGCCGATCGCATGGGGATCAAGGGCACCGGCCGGCAAAGCGGTGCGCCGGCCGATGCGCAGTCTGGCGGAACGCGCGCGGGGATTGGCGGAAATTTCCGCTTCCCCCCCCACCACCGCTTTGCGCGTAACCTTTTCGAAGCGCGGCGCTTCGGACTCCGTCACAGGTGCATAGCGGTTGCCCGAAGGGGCCGCCCCGCTACGCATCTGGAAAAACCTTTTGACCATCCGGTCCTCGAGCGAATGGAACGTCACCACCACCAGCAACCCGCCCTCTTTCAGCGCGACCTCCGCCGCCTGCAACCCGCGCGCCAGCTCGCCCAGCTCGTCATTCACCGCGATCCGCAAGGCCTGAAACGTGCGCGTCGCCGCATGCGGCTGCCCGGGCTTGGGGCGCGGCATGATCCGCTCGATCATCCCCGCCAGTTGCCGCGTCGTGGTAAAGGGCTGCACCTTGCGATCCATGACAATCGCCCTGGCAATCTTGCGCGAGGCCCGCTCCTCGCCGAACTCGTAAAGGATATCCGCCAGCACCGCCTCGGGCGCCTCGTTGACAATATCCGCCGCCGAAACACCGGCCTGCTCCATACGCATATCCAGCGGCCCGTCCTTCATGAAGGAAAACCCCCGCTCCGCCTGATCGATCTGCATCGAGGACACGCCGATATCCAGCACCACGCCATCGAGCGCAGCTTCCCCCGCAATCCCGTCCAGATCACCAAACCGTCCCGCCACCAGTTCCAGCCGGTCACCATATTCCCCGCGCCAGCTTTCCGCCCGCGCCAGAGCCTCCGGATCACGATCCACCCCGATCACCTTTTCCGCCCCCGCCTCCAGCAAGGCGCGCGTATAACCGCCCGCGCCGAAAGTGCCGTCAAGCCATACCCCTGAAACGGGCGAAATCCGATCGAGGATCGGATCAAGCAACACGGGGACATGCGGGGTTTTCGGGTCGGAAGGGTCAATCGAGGGAACAGCCATCGCTACCCCTCCGCCTTTGGCCGATAAAGCATCGCCTTGGGATTATCCTGCGAGGCCGCCCATTCGCGCAGCCGCGCCAGTTCGGCCTCGTAGGCCTCCGGCTCCCATATCTGGAAGCGGTTGCCCTTGCCGACAAACACCGCCTCCTTGGCGACACCGATCTTGTCGCGCAACGCCTTGCTCAACACCATACGGCCGTTTTCATCGACCGATGCATAATCGGACTCGGTGCCCAGAATTGTCTCCAGATACTCGCGCTCGGGCGAGAAATGCGGCAACTCCTCGATCAGCTCGTCGATTTCATCCATGGATTTCAGGGAGTAGCCCTCGAGACACTGCCCCTCGTTGGAGCCATGCACGATAATCAGCTGCGGGTTCTCGCCGGGACGCCAGTCGGGATCGCCCTCCTCCAGCACACGCCGGAAGGGCGCCGGAATCGACACCCTGCCCTTTGCGTCCACCTTGTGGAGCGATTTGCCTCTGAAACGCCGTGCCACGTCCCTCTACTCCTGTTTCCTGACGGAAACGGCGGATCGTGCTGCCTAAGGCACGACCCGCCGCCTGTCCCGTCTAGGGTCGCCCGACTGCGCCACTTTCGTGTCTGCTCGCTTGCGCGCCGGATCTTCTTCATCGGGAGGAATGCGGGTGCCTGTATGAAACCTGCTCTGGTTTGTTCTTCGGGGCTTAAGCCCTCTAAGAGAAGTCCGCTTTTCCTCGTGTATTTGGAGTAGCATGGGAAATTATGGAAATCAATGGGTTTTTTATGGTCCACTTATGGGAAAACCTCTCTAATTGATGGTATTCCGGCATTTTTCGGCAGGTGTTGTGGCGCACGCAAAACCCGCCACAAGATGTGGTGTGACCATTCAGCCAGCAATTCGGAAAAATATATGCGGATGGCCTGTAAGCCGGATTTTGTCCCGGGTCTCGCGACCCATGGATGACCATTCGTCTGGGCCTGCCGTTGCCGGCAGGCTCTTGCAGCCAACCCGGACCGACGGGGTGGAGGCCCCTGCCTTGCGGCGTACGATCCCTATTTGGCCTTGCTCCTGACGGGGTTTACCGTGCCGCGTCTGTTACCAGCCGCGCGGTGGTCTCTTACACCACCGTTTCACCCTTACCCTGCAAGCAGGGCGGTCTGTTTTCTGTGGCACTTTCCCTCGGGTTGCCCCGGCCGGCCGTTAACCGGCGTCATTTCTCCATGGAGTCCGGACTTTCCTCACCCGTTACAGGTGCAGCCATCCAGCCATCCGCATGGGGGTTACGTAGGGATTTTGGCCGGCGGGGTCAACGGGCTACACGATCACCGGAAAATATGGTATGAAAACCGTCGAGGGAAACATGACCGTGTTACGATTTGTATTAACAGGTATTCTGGCCATACTCTGGCTCGCCGGCACCGCACAGGCGCAGGAACCGGCGTTTGTAGCCCCGGGTTTCGAGATGCCCGCGCCGGTCTCCGGCCTGTCACCGCTCTCCCCGCCCTGCGAAACCGACCCCGATTCCGTCAACTGCTCGGTCGATCCTTTCACCAACTGCGAGACCGTAGACGGCCTGACCTACTGCGATACCCCCGTCGAAGCGGACAGCGGACTTGTTATCGACCTGCCGCTCGGCGAAACAGAATACAATACCATAGCCATCATCGACGAGGCGATCAGGGAACTGGAGGACCGGATCGCGCAACTGGAAGCCTGCGAGGCCGCGGGCAATCAAACCTGCCTGCCGCCCGAAGAAG
>WFTU01000141.1 GCA_015485375.1 Paracoccaceae bacterium
GTATGGGCGGGGTAGCTACTCCCGCAGTTTCGCGACCTTGTGGTGGATGCGGCGCATTCCGAGATAGACGATCAGCAGGATCGGCACGGTCACGGCGGCAAGGACAGTGGTTTTGTCGATGCCGAAGTTCTTGGCGATCGGGGTCAGGAAGTAACCTGCGAGGCTAACGGCATAGTAGCCGATGGCGACCACGGACAGCCCCTCGACAGTTTCCTGCAGGCGCAGTTGCAGCTCGGCGCGGCGGTCCATCTGTTTCAGGACCTCGTGGTTTTGTTCCTCGGTCTGCACATCGACGCGGGTGCGCAGCAGGTTGGCGGCACGTTCGGCGCGCATTGACAGGTCGGCAAGGCGGGCCTGTGCGGAGCGGCAGGTGCGCATGGCGGGGTCATAGCGGCGCATCATGAATTCGCTGAACAACTGCTTGCCCTTCACACGGCCCTCGCGCATCACCTGAATGCGCTGGGCAACAATCGCGGAGTAGGCCTCGGCCGCGCCGAAACGGAAGGCGGTGGAGGAAGAGAGGAACTCGATCTTCGCCGACATTTCCAGCAGACGGTGGAGGGGATTCGGGCTGGTCGCCCTCGCCGTCCTCGGCCATTTGTTGCACGATTTCGGTCAGCTCGCGGTCCATCTCGAATACTTTGCGCGAGACGCGGCGCGCGATGGGTAGGGTCAGCATGGAGGCGGTCTTGTAGGTCTCCACCTCCAGCAGGCGCTGGACAACCCGCCCGAGGCGGCGCGGGCTGATGCCGGGGCGGGTCAGGATGGCGAAACGGTTGTGGCCGTTTTCGTCGATGCGGAAATCGCCGGCGACCACGGCCTCGTCATCCGCAACGCGCGAGACGGTGAGGTTTTCCGGCACGAACCACCTGCTGAAACTGCGCTCGATGACCTCCTGCATTTCGTCCTCGTCCGCGACCTGTTCGATCCGCACGATGGCCGAGGTCAGGATGGAACCGGGGGCCTCGGCCAGCCAGTCCTTCGGGAAGATGGAAAAAACCGTGCCGTTGAAAGGGATGTCGGCGACGGAATCCGCGAAAATCGTGTAGCTCATGAATTCGGTGTGCATCTCCCATTTCAGGAAGTTGCGGCCGACCTTGCCGGAGTAATGGTCGGCGTCCGGCGCCGGATGCGGTGCGCCGTGGCGGTCGAGCAGGGCGAGCAGATGGGCGCGGTCCTTGGCGCGGTCGCGCTCCACGGCCTTTTCCGGCATCTTGATGACGATATAGGCGGCGCGGCACGGGGCCTTCAGTTCGGGGAAGGGACGGGCGTGCAGCTCGTTGTTCAGTTCATACCGCAGGGGATGGTCGGGGAGTGCGGGAAGGGTCATGTTCCGTGCCTTTGTCAACTGCGCCCGAACAGGCGCTCGATATCGCTCATCTTAAGCTCCACATAGGTCGGGCGTCCATGGTTGCATTGGCCGGAATAGGGGGTTGCTTCCATTTCGCGCAGCAGGGCGTTCATTTCCGGCGCCGACATGCGGCGGCCGGTGCGGATGGAGCCGTGACAGGCGACGCGCGACAGGATCGCCTCGATCCGGTCCTTGACGGTTTGCGACTGCCCGAGGTCGGCGAGTTCGTCGGCGATGTCGCGGATCATGTCCGTGGCGTTGACCTCGCCAAGGATGGCGGGGGTTTCGCGCACGCAGATAGCGTTGCCGCCGAACGCCTCGATCGTGAGGCCGAGGTGGGCGAGGTCCGGCGCGGCGGCGAGCAGGCGGGATATGTCATCGGCGGACATTTCCACGATCTCGGGGATCAGCAGGGCCTGCGCCGCGACGCCGTTGTCGGCCATTTGCGATTTCAGTTTTTCGTAGTTCAGGCGCTCGTGCGCCGCATGGGCATCCACAAGGATCATGCCGTCGCGGGTCTGGGCGACGATGTAGTTTTCGTGCAGTTGCGCGCGGGCGGCCCCGAGCGGCAGGTCGATGGCGTCGGTGTCGGGGGCTTCCTCGAAACGCGCCGAGGGGGTGGCAAATTCCGCGAAACCCTGCTGGTCAGGTGCGGGTTGCTGGAATTCATAGGCCCGTTGCAGGGTCGGCTGCGAGGCGCGGTCCATCTGGTAGACCGGAGCGCCGGGCATCTGCGGGCGCATGGCTCCAAGCGTGGCGTCGGAAACGGTGGTGGAGGCGCGGTGTCCGGCCTCGGCCAGCGCGTGTTTGAGGGCGGAAACCACGAGGCCGCGGGCCAGACCCGGTTCGCGGAAACGGACCTCGGCCTTGGCGGGGTGGACGTTGACATCCACCAGTTCGGGATCGCAGGAGACAAACAGGGCCACGGCGGCGTGGCGGTCGCGGCTGAGGAAATCGGAGTAGGCCCCGCGCAACGCCCCGATCAGCAGCTTGTCGCGCACCGGCCGCCCGTTGACGAAGAAGAACTGCGCCACCGCCGCCCCGCGCGAGTAGGTCGGCAGGGCCGCGTATCCGGTCAGGCGGTAGCCCTCGCGTTCGGCGTCGATCCGCATGGCGTTGGTGGTGAAATCGGGGCCGAGGATGGTACGCAGGCGGCCTTGCAGCGCGTCGAACATGTCGCCGGTTTCGGGGTCGGCGCGGAATTTCACCTTGCCCTCGCCGCCGCCGGAGATATCGCGCAGGGTGAAGCCAACGTGCGGTTCGGCCATGGCGAGGCGCTTGACGACATCGGCGATGGCGCCGGCCTCGGCGCGGTCGGTGCGCAGGAATTTCAGGCGTGCGGGGGTGGCATGGAACAGGTCGCGCAGCTCCACCACCGTGCCACGGGTGAGGGCGGCGGGTTCAACCGCGCCGGTTTCGCCGCCATGGACGGTGATGCGCGCGGCCTCGGGTGCGCCGGCGAAGCGCGAGGTGATGGTCAGGCGGCCGACAGCCCCGAGGGAGGGCAATGCCTCGCCGCGAAAGCCGAAGGAATGGATGTTCAGCAGGTCGGAGCCGTCGATTTTCGAGGTGGCATGGCGCGACAGGGCCAGCGGCAGTTCCTCCGCGGGTATGCCGTGGCCGTCGTCGGTGACGCGCAGCAGGGTTTTGCCGCCGTCGGCGTAGGCTATGTCGATGCGCGTGGCCCCCGCGTCCAGCGCGTTTTCCACAAGCTCCTTGATGGCCGAGGCCGGACGTTCCACAACCTCGCCCGCCGCGATGCGGTTGGCGGCGGCGTCGTCAAGCTGGCGGATCGGCCGCCGGTTTTCGGGTATATTGTGGCTATGCGCGTTCATGCCACCAATTGTAGCATGCGAAGGCGCGATTCTGCCACGTGATTATTGTGACGGTTTCCTGTCGCCCCACAGCAGCAATCCGAACGCCCCCGCGAAGATCGAGATATCCGCGATATTGAAGGCATAGGGGTTGTTGATCCCGCAACAGGTGACGTTCAGAAAATCGGCCACGGCACCATAGATGAAGCGGTCCACCACATTGCCGAGCGCCCCGCCGATCAGCAGGCCGGAGGAGATCGGGATCAGCCAGCCTTTCTTGTCCCGCGTCCAGATGATCACCCCGACTACGATGATGGCGGCGAGCGCGATCAGGATATAGCGGGTGACCGGATTGTCGCCGTTGAACAGGCCGAAATTCATGCCGCGGTTCCATGCCATGGCGAAGTTGATGTAGGGCGGAAAGACTTCGATATAGAACCGGCCGGCGAGGTCGAGGTAATCGACAACGATCCATTTGGTGATGCGATCCGCCAGAAAAATAATGCCGGCGATGGACAGGGTGCGGGTCAGGGGCATGGGATCCTCGGGTTATTGGTCGCGCGCACCCTAAACGTGACGTCGCGGCCAAACAAGCCGAAGCGGGAAATTCCCCTAGCGGGATGGCGGCATTGTGATAGGGTCGCTCTGCCCGAATTTTGCGGGCGCATAAGGTGACCCATGACAACGCGACCGTTAACTACGCCGGACAACAGCTGGGCTGCGCATTTGCGCGGAACTATGACGCTCGGCCTGCCGATTATCGGGACGCAACTGGCGCAGATGGGGATCGGCTTTGTCGATACCATGATGCTCGGCTGGCTGGGGGCGGAGACGCTGGCCGCCTCGGTTCTGGCGACGACGGTGTTTTTCATGGTGCTGGTGGTCGGTTTCGGGCTGGCGCAGGCGGTGATGCCGCTGGCGAGCCAGGCCGCGGGACAGGGCGACGAGCGCAGCCTGCGCCGCGCCGTGCGCATGGGGTTCTGGGTGGTAACGGCCTATGGCCTGCTGATGATGCCGCTGTTGTGGAATACCGAGGCGATCCTGCTGGCCATCGGGCAGAAACCGGAACTGTCGGCGCGGGCGCAGGACTATGTGCGCATCATGCAGTGGTCGGTGTTTCCGGTTCTGATTGTTTCGGTGCTGCGGTCCTATCTGGCCTCCATCGAGCGGATACAGATCGTGATGTGGGTGACGATTGCCGCTGTCGGGGTCAATGCGGTGCTGAACTATGCGTTTATCTTCGGCAATTTCGGCGTGCCGGAAATGGGGCTGGAGGGGGCGGCGCTGGCCAGTCTGCTGACCAATCTGATGTCGGTGACGGCTATCATCCTCTATTGCCAGAGTGTCGGGGAAATCCGGCGGCACGGGATTTTCGGGCGTTTCTGGCGCGCCGACTGGTCGGCGTTTCGCGAGGTGTTCCGGCTGGGCCTGCCGATCAGCCTGACCATTCTGGCGGAGGTGGGGTTGTTCTCCACCGCTTCCATCATGATGGGCTGGGTCGGGACGATCCCGCTGGCGGCGCACGGGATTGCCTTGCAGGTGACGTCTATCAGTTTCATGATTCCGCTGAGTTTCTCGCAGGCGGGAACGGTGCGGCTGGGGCGGGCGATCGGGCGCAAGGACCCGCTGGGTGTCGAGCGCGCTGGCTGGACGGTGATTGTTCTGGGCGTCGGGTTCGCGGTGTTCTCGGCGGCCGTGTTTATCCTGTTCCCGGAGCCGCTGATCTCGATGTATCTGGACGAGGCAAACCCCGATGCGGCGGCTATCGTGGCTTATGGAGCGCCGTTGCTGGCGGTTGCGGCCGCATTTCAGGTGGTGGATTCATTGCAGGTGGTCGGGGCTGGGTTGTTGCGCGCGCTGAAGGATACGCGGGTGCCTATGATGATTGCCGTGTTCAGCTACTGGGTGATCGGGGTTCCGGCGGCCTATGTGCTGGGCATACGGATGGAGATGGGCGGCGTCGGCGTCTGGAGCGGGCTGGCGCTGGGGCTTTCGTTCGCGGCAGTGCTGATGAACTGGCGCTATTTCCGCCGCGATGCGCTGGGGCTGATGCGTTTGTAACGCCGGGCGGTTTGGTGCTAGCCTGACGGGAAATCAGGAGGGGACCATGGCGAAGAACATCAAATCCATTCTGGACCGGATCAGCGGATTGCAGGGCGATCTGGAAACCGCAGTTAGCGAGAGGGCGGAGAAATTCCGCTATTCCTACAAAGACCGCAAGGTCAGGTTCAGGGAAGAGGCGCTGAAATGGCAGCAAGGCTTCAAGACCGGCTTGTGGCGCTATGTCAGCGGGGCGGGGATTCTGACAGTGATTACCGCGCCGGTGATCTATGGGTTGATCATTCCGTTTGTCATTCTGGACATTGCGGTGGTTGTCTATCAGGCGATCTGTTTTCCGGTTTACGGCATCAGGAAGGTCAAGCGCAGCGATTTTATTGTGATCGACCGGCACCATCTGGCCTACCTCAATGTGTTGCAGAAACTGAACTGCGTTTATTGCGGTTATGGCAACGGGCTGATGGCGTTTGTTTCCGAGGTTGCCGCGCGCACGGAGGCCTATTGGTGTCCGATCAAACATGCGAGCAAGCTGGCGGCCTATCACCAGCATTATCCGCATTTTGCCGATTACGGTGACGCGGAACATTTCGACGAGGACTGGAAGCGCAACATGGCGCGGGTGCGGGGCGAGGAAACGCCGGAGTCAAAGAGCGATTGATCAATCGGTAAAGCGCCCATAGTATCGTAAAAAAATACGAGGGAATGAAATTTGGCCGGCAAGACAACGCGTATCCAGCGGGAAAAGCGCGAGGTTATCCTCGATGCCGCGCTGCAGGTTTTTTCCGAGAACGGGTTTCGGGGCGCGACGCTGGACCAGATTGCCGGTCTCGCCGGACTGTCCAAGCCCAACATGCTGTATTATTTCGGTGGCAAGGAAGAGATCTACTGCACCCTGTTGAACCGCTTGCTGGAGACGTGGCTGGAGCCGTTGAAACAGATCAGGGCCGATGGTGATCCGCACAAGCAGATCATGGGCTATATTTGTGCCAAGCTGGAGTTTTCACGCTCCTATCCGCGTGAAAGCCGCCTGTTTGCCAATGAAATCCTGAACGGCGCACCGCGGATGCTGGGGGAGCTGAAAGGCCCGCTCAAGGCACTGGTGGATGAAAAGGCGGCGGTTCTGCAGGGCTGGATGGACGAGGGCAAGCTGGCGCAGGTCGATCCCAGGCACCTGCTGTTTGCCATCTGGGCGACGACCCAGCATTACGCCGATTTCGCCGTGCAGATGGACGCGGTGCTGGGTGATAGCGATCCCGATCCGATCAAAACCGGCAGTGTTTTTCTGGAGGCACTGTTCTTCAAGGGGCTTGATCCGCGTTAACCCTTGTAATCCGGCGGGCGGGGGCGTATATCCCCCTCAACAGCGGCAAGACTGGCTTCCACCCCCAGCCTTCCATCGGAAATTTCGACGGGCCGCGCGCCCGTTTTTTTGTGTCTGGAGAGATATGTCCGACCTTATTGCCAAAGCCGCCATCGACGTTCGACTGGCCGGAATCGTAACCCCTGTCATCGAGGACATGGGGTTCGAACTGGTGCGTCTGCGCCTGATGTCCGGCAAGAACACCATATTGCAGATCATGGCCGACCGGCCCGAGGGCAATATCAACGTCGATGACTGCGCCGAGATTTCGCACGCGCTTTCTGCTATACTGGACGTGGAAGACCCGATTGACGGGGAATACGCGCTGGAGGTTTCCAGCCCCGGTATCGACCGCCCCCTGACCCGCCTGAAGGATTTCGAGACTTACGAGGGCTACGAGGTCAAGCTGGTGACGAGCGAGCTGATCGACGGGCGCAAGCGGTTCAACGGAACCCTGCGCGGGGTCGAGGGAAACGAAGTGCTGATCGAGATCCCCGAGGGCGTGATCGGCCTCGATTTCGACTGGCTGGTCGAGGCGAAGCTGCTGCTGACCGACGAACTGATTGCCGAGAGTCTGAAGGCCCGCAAAGGGGACGACCTCGACGAGAGCGAATTTGACGAGATTGAAACGGACGAAGACTCCGACACGGAAGAGGAATAAATCATGGCTATTACCAGTGCAAACCGGCTGGAACTGTTGCAGATTGCGGATGCGGTCGCGCGCGAGAAACTGATCGACCCCGATCTGGTGATCGAGGCGATGGAAGAGAGCCTCGGCAAGGCCGCGCGTTCGCGTTACGGGGCGGAATACGACATCCGCGCCCATATCGACCGCAAGACCGGCGAGCTGACCATGACCCGCAACCGCACCGTGGTCGAGGAGGTGGAAAACACCTTTACCGAACTGACGCTGGAAGACGCGAAAGAGATCGATCCCGAAGCCGAGATCGGCTCGGTTCTGGTTGATCCGCTGCCGCCGATGGACTTCGGCCGTATCGCGGCACAGTCGGCCAAACAGGTTATCATGCAGAAGGTGCGTGAAGCCGAGCGCGAGCGCCAGTTCGAGGAATTCAAGGACCGCGTGGGCGAGATCATCAACGGTTCCGTCAAGCGCGTGGAATACGGCAATGTCATAGTGGACGTGGGCCGTGGCGAGGCGATCCTGCGCCGCGACCAGCTTATCAACCGCGAGGCCTTCCGCACCGGCGACCGTGTGCGTGCCTATATCCGCGACGTGCGCTCCGAGGTTCGCGGCCCGCAGATTTTCCTGAGCCGCACAGCGCCGGAATTCCTGGCCGAGCTGTTCAAGATGGAAGTGCCGGAGATTTACGACGGGATCATCGAGATCAAGGCGGTTGCCCGCGATCCGGGTTCGCGCGCGAAAATCGGCGTGATTTCCTATGACAATTCCATCGATCCGGTCGGGGCCTGTGTCGGTATGCGCGGCTCGCGCGTGCAGGCAGTGGTCAACGAGCTTCAGGGCGAGAAAATCGACATCATCCCGTGGAACGAGGACGCCGCGACCTTCCTTGTGAATGCCTTGCAGCCGGCCGAGGTTTCCAAGGTGGTGATCGACGAGGATGCGGACCGGGTCGAGGTTGTCGTGCCGGAGGACCAGCTGTCGCTGGCCATCGGGCGGCGCGGCCAGAACGTGCGTCTGGCCAGCCAGATCACCGGTCTGGACATCGACATCATGACCGAGGCCGAGGAATCCGAGCGTCGTCAGGCAGAATTCGCCGAGCGCACCAAACTGTTCATGGAAACCATGAACGTGGACGAGATGGTGGCGCAGCTGCTGGTCTCCGAAGGGTTCGCGACGCTGGAAGAGGTCGCCTATATCGACATCGACGAGATCCTTTCCATCGACGGGTTCGAGGAATCCACGGCGGAGGAACTGCAGGCCCGCGCGCGGGAATCGCTGGACGAACTGAACGCGAAAGCCATCGAGAAAGCCCGCGAACTGGGTGTCGAGCAGAGCCTGTTCGACTACGAGGGCCTGACCCCGCAGATGTTCGTGGCGCTGGCCGAGGACGGGATTACCTCGCTGGAAGAATTCGCGCGTTGTGCGGACTGGGAACTGGCCGGTGGCTACACCACGGTTGACGGCAAGCGCGTGAAAGACGACGGCCTGCTGGAGAAATTCGACGTGGGTCTGGAAGAAGCACAGGCGTTGATCATGAACGCCCGTCTGGCGCTGGGCTGGGTCACCGAGGAGCAGCTGGCCGAGGACGAAGCCGCCGCAGAAGCAGCGGCCGCCGAAGCCGAAGAAAACGCAACAGAAGCCGAAGCCTGATATAAGGCGCGCCGAAGGAGACAGCATTGAACGAAGTGCATCGCAAAAAACCCGACACTGCCGCCGCCGAAAGGCGCTGCATTGTTACGCGGGAATCCGCCCCCAAGGGCGGGTTGGTGCGCTTTGCGGTCGGGCCGGAAGGTCTGGTCGTGCCCGATGTGCTGGAAAAGCTCCCGGGGCGCGGGCTGTGGGTGACGGCGGATCGTGATCTGATCAACCAGGCGGTGGAAAAGGGCCTGTTTGCCCGCGCCGCCAAAATGCAGGTCACGGTGTTGCCCGATCTGGCGGAGCATGTGGAAATGTTGCTGGCGCGCCGCGTCGTCGATATGCTTTCCATGGGACGCAAGGCCGGCCGTGCGGTGGCGGGGCTGGAGAAGGTCAAGACCTGGTTGCTGGACGACAAGGCGGTGCTGCTGTTGCAGGCCTCGGACGGATCGGAGCGCGGGAAATCGGCGCTCAGGCCTCCGGCAGGGCCTGAAACGCTGGTCGAATGTATGACCGGCAGCGAATTGGGCATGGCCTTTGGCCGAGATACTGTGATACATGCCGCCATGACAAGGGATGGCATCACGGATCGAGTCCTTTATGATGCAACCCGCCTGGCGGGTTTGCGCAAGAATTAGGCCCCGCAAGGGAGCTACAGAACGGCGGGGGAGTCCCCGCACTGAAAGGTTAAGAACGGAATGAGCGATTCTAAAGATAACGACGGCAAAAGCAAAACACTGGGTCTGGGCGGCGGGTCCGGCACGGTGCGCCAGAGCTTTAGCCACGGACGGACGAAAGCGGTCGTTGTCGAAACCAAACGCAAACGCGTAGTCGTGCCCAAAGCGGCAGCGACCAAAGGCAAGGGTGGCGTGCAGCGCCGCACCTCGAACGTCGGCGTGTCCGATGCCGAGATGGAGCGCCGCCGCAAGGCGCTCGAGGCCGCCAAGGCCATGGAAGCGGAACGTCAGGCCAAGGAAAAGGCCGAAGGCTCCGCCCGCGAGGCCGAACGCGCCCGCCGCCGTGCGGAAAAAGAGGCTGCCGCCCGCGAAGCCGAAGAAAAGGAAATCCGCAAACAGCGCGAGGCCGAAGAGGCCCGCGTGAAAGCGGAAGAGGAAGCCAAGGCCAAGGTCGCCAAGACCGAAAAACCTGCCCGTGCCAAAAAAGAGGAAACCGTCGATCCGGCCGCCGCACAGGCGCAGGCCGCGCGCGCCGAGGCCGGCCGTGTAGCCCCGACCCCGTCCGGCAAGAAACCCCGCAGCGACGACAAGAAACAGTCGCGCGGGCGTGGCGGCGACGACCGCCGCCGCTCCGGCAAACTGACGATCAATCAGGCACTCGGCGGCGGCGGCAATCGCCACCGCTCCATGGCCGCGATGAAACGCCGTCAGGAACGCGAGAAACGCAAATTGCAGGGTGGCCCGATCGAGCACGAGAAAATCGTGCGCGAAGTGCAGCTCCCCGAGGCGATCACCGTTCAGGAACTCGCCAACCGCATGAAAGAAAAAGTCGCGGCTGTGGTGAAAGCCCTGATGACCAACGGCATCATGGCGACGCAGAACCAGACCATCGACGCGGACACCGCCGAGCTGATCGTCGAGGAATTCGGCCACAAGGTTGTCCGCGTTTCCGATGCGGACGTGGAGGACGTGATCGTTGCCGAAGAGGACAAGGATACGGACCTGCAACCGCGTGCGCCGATCGTTACGATTATGGGCCATGTGGACCACGGCAAGACCTCGCTGCTTGATGCGATCCGCAAGACCAATGTTGTAACCGGCGAGGCCGGTGGCATCACGCAGCATATCGGTGCCTATCAGGTAACGACCGAGAGCGGGGCAAAACTGACCTTCCTCGATACACCGGGCCACGCCGCCTTTACGTCGATGCGTTCGCGCGGGGCACAGGTGACGGATATTGTTATTCTGGTGGTGGCGGCGGATGACTCCGTCATGCCGCAGACCATCGAGGCGATTGCCCACTCGAAAGCGGCCGGTGTGCCGATGATCGTGGCGATCAACAAATGCGACAAGCCCGGAGCCGACCCCGACAAGGTGCGCGCCGAGTTGTTGCAGCACGAAGTGATCGTGGAGAAAATGTCCGGTGACGTGCTGGATGTGGAAGTGTCCGCCATCACGGGGCAGGGGCTTGATACCCTGCTGGAAAACATTGCCCTGCAGGCCGAGCTGCTGGAACTGAAAGCCAACCCCGACCGCCCCGCCGAAGGCGCGGTGATCGAGGCGAAGCTCGACGTGGGCCGCGGCCCCGTCGCAACGGTTCTGGTGCAGAAAGGCACGCTGAAGCGCGGCGATATCTTTGTGGTCGGCGAACAGTGGGGCAAGGTCCGCGCACTGATCAACGATCAGGGCGAACGGGTGAACGAGGCCGGACCGTCGATTCCGGTCGAGGTTCTGGGCCTGAACGGCACGCCCGAGGCGGGCGATGTTCTGAACGTGGTCCCGAACGAGGCGAAAGCCCGCGAGATCGCCGACTACCGCGCGCAGGTCACCAAAGACAAACGCGCCGCCGCCGGTGCGGCCACCACGCTCGACCAGTTGCTGGCCAAGGCGAAAGAAGACGAAAGCGTCTCGGTTCTGCCGATTGTCATGAAGGCCGACGTGCAGGGTTCTGCCGAGGCTATCGTGCAGGCGATGGAAAAGGTCGGCAACGAGGATGTGCGCGTGCAGGTTCTGCACTCCGGTGTGGGGGCGATCACGGAATCGGATGTGACGCTGGCCGAAGCATCCGGCGCGCCGATCATCGGGTTCAACGTCCGTGCCAACGCTTCGGCGCGTAACAGCGCCAACCAGAAGGGTGTGGAGATCCGCTATTACTCCATCATCTACGATCTGGTGGATGATGTGAAAAAAGCGGCCTCGGGCCTGCTGTCGCCGGAGATCAAGGAAACCTTTATCGGGTATGCCGAAATCAAGGAAGTCTTCAAGATCACGGGCGCGGGCAAGATCGCCGGTTGTATCGTCACCGAGGGTGTGGCCCGTCGTGCCGCCGGCGTGCGTCTGCTGCGCGACAACGTGGTGATCCACGAAGGCAAGCTGAAAACGCTGAAACGCTTCAAGGACGAAGTGAAAGAAGTGCAGTCCGGTCAGGAATGCGGCATGGCATTCGAGCGGTATGAAGACATCCGCGAAGGCGATGTGATCGAGATTTTCGAGACCGAGGAAATCACCCGCACGCTGGACTAGGTCCCGCGAAACGGATTGAAGGGCCGCCTCCGGCAACGGGGAGCGGCCTTTTTTATGATTTTTTCTTGCCAAGGCCCTTTGTTGATGTCCAACTGTTGCGGACTCAACAAGGAGGATAACGATGAAACCCTATTTGAAAACCACACCGGACGCCGAAGGCTTTTTCGGAGACTACGGCGGCGCGATGCTGCCGCCGCCGCTGGTGCCGCATTTTGCCGAGATTGTCGAAGCCTACGAGAAGATTTCCAAATCGGCGGATTACATCAATGAACTGCGCTATATCCGCAAGCATTTCCAGGGGCGCCCGACGCCGATCTCCTTTCTGAAAAACCTGTCGGAACTGGCGGGTGGCGCGCGGATCTATGCCAAGCGCGAGGATCTGAACCACACCGGCGCGCACAAGCTGAACCATTGCATGGCCGAAGGATTGCTGGCGAAATACATGGGCAAGACCAAGCTGATCGCGGAAACCGGCGCGGGGCAGCACGGGGTGGCGCTGGCCACGGCCGCAGCCTATTTCGGGCTGGAATGCGAGATCCACATGGGCGAGGTCGATATGGCCAAGGAAGCCCCCAATGTCACCCGCATGAAACTGCTCGGCGCGACCGTGGTGCCGGTGGGCGAGGGGGCCAAGACGCTGAAAGAGGCCGTGGACAGTGCCTTCGGCTCCTATGTCGCGCAGGCGGATCATGCGCTGTTCGGCATCGGGTCCGTCGTCGGGCCGCATCCCTTCCCGATGATGGTGCGCGACTTCCAGAAGATCGTCGGTGTCGAGTCCCGCGAACAGTTTGTTGAAATGACCGGAGAGCTGCCGGATATCGTGGCGGCCTGTGTTGGTGGCGGGTCGAATGCGATGGGGATTTTCTCGGGCTTTATCGATGACGAGGACGTGGACCTTTACGGGGTCGAGCCGCTCGGGACCTCCTCCAACCTCGGGGATCACGCGGCGACGCTGACCTACGGACAGGACGGCGACATCCACGGCTTCCGCACCAAAATGCTGGTGGACGAGAACGGCGAGCCGGCTCCGGTGAATACGCTGGCCTCGGGGCTGGACTATCCGGGGGTCGGGCCGGAGCACGCGCATCTGCAGAAAATCGGCAAGGTGAGCTACACCACCGCCGACGACAAGGAGGCGCTCGATGCCTTCTATAAACTGTCGCGGCACGAGGGGATCATTCCGGCGCTGGAGAGCGCCCACGCGATGGCTTTTGCCCTGCGCGAGGCAAAGAACCACAAGGGCAAGGCGATCCTGATCAACCTGTCGGGACGTGGTGACAAGGACCTCGATTACGTCGTCGATACCTACGGTTACGGCGCGTAGACATCTGCGGGTGCGGGCGGGTTTCTGCCCGCGCCCTCTGGCATTCCGCCCCGTTGGTTCCTATATTTTGCCGGAACCGATGGAGGCAGAACATGAGCGACGAAACCCGATTCCCCGGATGGCACGGCACAACGATTGTCGCGGTGCGCAAAGGCGGCAAGGTTGTGATTGCCGGTGACGGACAGGTGAGCCTCGGACAGACGATTATCAAAGGCTCGGCCCGCAAGGTGCGCCGCATTGCCCCCGGCGGGCAGGAGGTCGTCTGCGGCTTTGCCGGATCGACCGCCGATGCGTTTACCTTGCTGGAGCGGCTGGAAGTGAAGCTCGAAGCGGCCCCGGGCCAACTTGCGCGGGCCTCGGTGGAACTGGCCAAGGACTGGCGCATGGATAAATACCTCAAGAACCTCGAAGCGATGCTGCTGGTGACCGACGGCAAGGAATTGCTGGTGATTACCGGCGCGGGTGATGTGCTGGAGCCGGAACACGATGTGACGGCAATCGGCTCGGGCGGCAACTACGCGCTGGCCGCCGGTCGCGCCATGTATGATTTCGAGGAAGACGCCGAAGTGATCGCGCGGCGCGCGCTGGAAATCGCGGCAGAGATCTGTGTCTATACCAACGGCAATATGACCGTGGAGAGCATCAGTGCCTGAGTTCGGCACCGATGACATCCGCGCAGGCGTCGCCGCCGGACTGATCGACGAGGCGCAGGCGGCGGGGCTGATCGCCATCGCCAACAAGCGCCTCGGCTACCGCCAGAACATGGGGGCCGAGGACGAACCCTTCGAGCTGTTCAAGGGCTTCTCCGAGATTTTCGTGACTGTCGGTCTGGGGATTCTCTATGGCGGCTTCATGAGCGTTGCCGTCCTGACGCAAAGCCTCGCGGCGGTGGCGGCGATTTCCGCGGTTCTGACGGTGCTGTTTGCCTTTTACTTCACGCTGAAGCGCCGCATGACCCTGCCGAGCATCGGGCTGGCGATCGTCTTTGCCGTGTCGGTGGCGGTGCTGGCGGGCAGCTTCCTGATCGATTTCGGGGCCGACCCGTCGGTCATCGTCTATCGTGTGCTGGCGGTCTCGGCCATCGGCGCCAGCGCCATGCTGGGCTATTTCCGGAAGTTCCGCGTCCCTTTCGCCATGTTCCTGTTCGGGATTTTCGGCGCGGGTGCGGCCATATCCATCGCCGGAATTGTCGCGCCGGAATCGATTTTCGCCACGGCCTTCATGCGCAGCGCCGAGGGCGTGTTCGATATCAGCCGCAACCCGACAATGGCCTGGACGATGCTGATATTCGGCCTCCTCGCCTTTCTGGGCGGCATGTATTTCGATACCAGAGACCCCTATCGCATCTCGCGCCTGTCGGCCTGCGGCTTCTGGCTGCATATTCTGGCCGCTCCCGCGATCGTCAATGTGGTGGCGCTGAGCCTGCTCAATCTGGACGGCACCATGGGATACGGGCTGGCAACGCTGGCGCTGTTCGTGATTGCCATTGTCGCGCTGGTGATCGACCGTCGCTCGTTCCTGACCGCCGGCATCGCCTATATCGGCATCATTCTGGCCTGGGCGCTCGGCTCCGATAGCGGCAGCGGCTGGAGTATCTCGCTTACGCTGTTGCTGATGGGGGCGTTCATCACCGCGCTCGGCACATGGTGGGTGCAGTTGCGCGCCGTGCTGATGCGCCGCCTTCCCGCCTTTCCGTTCAAAAACCGACTACCGCCCTTTCAGGAGGCATTATGACCGACCTTACCCCCCGCGAAATCGTGTCCGAACTGGACCGGTTTATTATCGGCCAGTCCGATGCCAAGCGCTCCGTGGCCGTCGCCCTGCGCAACCGCTGGCGGCGCAAACAGTTGCCGGATGATTTGCGTGACGAGGTGTATCCGAAAAACATCCTGATGATCGGCCCGACCGGCGTTGGCAAGACCGAGATCAGCCGCCGTCTGGCCAAACTGGCCAAGGCCCCGTTCCTGAAGGTCGAGGCGACAAAATTCACCGAGGTCGGCTATGTCGGCCGCGATGTCGAACAGATCATCCGCGATCTGGTCGACAGCGCTATCCTGATGGTGCGTGAACATATGCGCGAGGAGGTCAACGCCAGCGCCCACAGCGCGGCCGAGGAACGGGTGATAGACGCGCTCGCCGGCGAGGACGCGCGCGAGCAGACCCGCGAGATGTTCCGCAAGAAACTGCGCGAGGGGCTGCTGGACGACAAGGAGATCGAGCTGGATCTGGCGGACAACTCCAACCCGCTACAGATGATGGACATCCCGGGCCAGCCGGGGGCCGGCATGGGGATGATGAATCTCGGCGATATTTTCGGCTCCGCCATGGGCGGACGCACAAAACGCCGCCGTGTGAAAGTGGCGGACAGCTATGCCCTGCTGATCGCGGAGGAGGCCGACAAGCTGCTGGACGAGGAAACCATCAACAAGAAGGCCGTCGAGGCCGTGGAGCAGAACGGGATCGTGTTCCTTGACGAGATCGACAAGGTCTGCGCCCGCTCCGACGCGCGCGGTGCCGATGTTTCCCGCGAGGGGGTGCAGCGCGATCTGCTGCCCCTGATCGAGGGCACCGCGGTTTCCACGAAATACGGTTCGGTCAAGACCGACCACATCCTGTTTATCGCCTCCGGTGCGTTCCACATCGCCAAACCGTCGGATTTGCTGCCGGAGCTACAGGGCCGCCTGCCGATCCGTGTCGAGTTGCGCGCGCTGACCGAGGA
>WFTU01000142.1 GCA_015485375.1 Paracoccaceae bacterium
CGCTTCACGTCCACCCGGTCCGTTATCACCCCGAACACCGGCCCGCCGAGCAGCACCGGCGAGAATGCCAGAAAACTCACAAGCCCCACAAAACTGGCCGATTCCGTCAGATCCCAAGCCAGCCAGCCGATCACCAGCCGCAATATCCAGTTGGCATTCATGCCAAAGACATTGCCGATCAGATACAACCGGTATTGCGGGGATTTCAGCGCTGCGAGGTTCATACCCCCATCCCTATGCCCGTTTTTCCGCTTTGACCAGAGCCTTCCCGAGCCATGCACCCTGCGCATACCGGCACTGCCGAACTGTGCATTGTTGCATCTGCGAAGAGGGTTATATCAATCGCATCGAAAGACAACACGGCTCTGGCAACAATGCACAGACCGCCCGCACAAAGGAATACGACCATGGCCTATATCACTGCCAACCACGCCGCTCACGCCTCCCTGACGGAGCGCGTTTCCGCCTTCCTCGCCAACCAGCGTCAGGCCTTCGCGGATCACCGCCTCTATGTGAAAACCATGAGCGAACTGAAATCGCTGTCGAACCGCGAACTGGCCGACCTCGGCCTGTGCCGGTCCAGCCTGCACGAAGTGGCTTACAAGGCCGTTTACGGCTAACCGAATACCGCGGCTCTCCTCCCTTGCCGCGGGTACAAAGACGGCGTTTCCGGCTCCTCCTCCCTGCCGGAAGCGCCGTTTTTTTGTGCCTAAAAGGGCACCTCGTCCTTGCCCGTCACAAATCCCGCCATCACCTTTTTCTCGCCCGCCTTGTCGAACAGCACCGTCAGCTTGTCGCCGTCGATTTCCGTCACCGCGCCATAGCCGAATTTCTGGTGGAACACCCGATCGCCAAGGCCGAAGGGAATGACCTCCGCCTCCACCACCCTGCGCGCTTGCGAGGGGTTGGCATGCGGCCGCTGGCTGCGCGATTGCATCCGCTTCCAGCCCGGTGAATTGTAGACATCGGCCGAGGCCACCCGTTCCTCAAGATCGCTACCGCGCATCATGCCCTCGAACGCCGGTTTCGCTGCACCATAGCCACCGCCATACAGGCCCGGCGGGGTCAGCACGTCCACATGCTCCGGCGGCAATTCGTCGATAAACCGCGAGGGCAGGGTGCTTTGCCATTGCCCGTAAACCTGCCGGTTGGCGGCAAAGGAAATCGTGCAGATCTCCTCGGCCCGCGTGATGCCGACATAGGCAAGGCGGCGCTCCTCCTCCACCCCCTTCAGCCCGCTTTCATCCATCGAGCGTTGCGAGGGGAACAACCCGTCCTCCCACCCCGGCAGGAACACGCAGGGGAACTCCAGCCCCTTGGCGGCGTGCAGGGTCATGATCGACACCTTTTCGCCCGCGTCGTCCGAGGCATTGTTCATCACCAGCGAGACATGTTCCAGAAACCCCTGCAGGTTCTCGAATTCCTCCAGCGCCTTCACCAGCTCCTTGAGGTTTTCCAGCCGCCCCGGCGAATCCGGCGATTTGTCGTTTTTCCAGAATTCGGTGTAGCCGCTCTCGTCCAGAATGATCTCGGCCAGTTCCACATGGGTGACATCCCCCGCCGCCAGCATCTGCCGCCAGCGGTCGATATTTTCCAGCAGGCCCTTCAATGAGTTGCGCGCCCGTGCGGGCAGCAATTCCTCGGCCACGACGATCTGCGCGCCGACAAAAGGCGACACCCCGTTTTCGCGCGCCGCCAGATTGACCACCTGCTGCGCCTTGTCCCCCAGCCCGCGTTTCGGCGTGTTGACAATCCGCTCGAAAGCCATGCCGTCATCGGGGCTGACGACCACGCGGAAATAGGCCATGGCATCGCGGATCTCCAGCCGTTCGTAAAACCGCGGCCCGCCGATCACGCGGTAGGGCAGGCCGAGCGACAGGAACCGGTCCTCGAAGGCCCGCATCTGGTGGCTGGCGCGCACCAGAATTGCTATTTCGCTTAATGAATACCTATCTACGGGACTCGCAAGGATGGCCTTATACATATTTGACGCGTGAGGGTCATCGCGAAGGAGTCTGAGCAACAGACTTTGAACTTTCAAGTCGGTGAAAGCCGTCCCTTTTTCGAATGCCCACCTCACAAACTCTTGTCGCGTAATTCTGCC
>WFTU01000143.1 GCA_015485375.1 Paracoccaceae bacterium
GGGGGGCAGTGTCCTGCGCACCGGCGGGGGGCGGTGTATACCTGCCTTTGTCCTTGTTTCCGAAACCGACGCGCCGTGCCATGTTATTCGATCTTCATGCGATAGAACAGGCGCCGCACCGATCCGGTTTTCGAGCGCATCAGGATGGTTTCGGTCTCGATGAAATTTCCGTCACGCTTGATGCCGCTGACGATGGAGCCGTCGGTGACGCCGGTGGCGGCAAAAATCACATCCTCGGTGACCATCTCGTCACGCGAATAGATGCGGTTGAGGTCGGTGATACCGGCCTTGCGGGCGCGCCCGCGCTCGTCGTCGTTGCGAAACAGCAGACGCCCCTGCATCTGCCCGCCCATACATTTCAGCGCCGAGGCCGCCAGCACCCCTTCGGGGGCGCCGCCGGAGCCCATATACATGTCGATACCGGTTTTATCCGGCTCGGCGCAGTGCATGACACCGGCCACATCGCCGTCGGTGATCAGCCGGATGCGGGCGCCGGTCTTGCGGATTTCCTGAATCATTTCCTGATGGCGCGGCCGTTCCAGCACGCAGATCATCAGGTCAGAGGGCGCACAGCCCTTGGCGGCGGCCAGCGCCTCGATCCGTTCGGTCGGGCTCATGTCGAGGTTCACAACCCCGTCCGCATAGCCCGGTCCGATGGCCAGCTTGTCCATATAGACATCCGGCGCATGCAGCATGGAGCCGCGCGGCCCCATGGCGATCACCGTCAGCGCGTTGGGCATGTCCTTGGCGGTCAGGGTCGTGCCCTCCAGCGGGTCGAGCGCGATATCCACACCCGGACCGTCACCGGTGCCGACTTCCTCGCCGATGAACAGCATCGGGGCCTCGTCGCGCTCGCCCTCGCCGATGACGATCACACCGGCGATGTCGAGCTTGTTCAGCTCCGTGCGCATGGCGTCCACGGCGGCCTGATCGGCGGCTTTCTCGTCGCCGCCCCCGACCAGCTTCGCACTGGCAATCGCGGCGGCTTCGGAAACGCGGGCCAGAGCCAGCGACAGCATACGGTCGGAGAAAATCTCGTCGTTCATCGGATTATCCTTGTTATTGGGCCTAGACAGTTTCTATGCGAATGGCGACGGGTGCGGCAAGCGAAACATCTTCGCCGGCGATTTCCGCCAGTGCGCCATCCAGCCGTGTGCGCGCCACCTTGTGTGTCACGATCAGCACCGGCGCCATTTTGTCGGCATGGCCGTACTGGCGCATCCGGTTGATGGAAATGCCGTGTTCCCCGAGGATCGTGGCCACCCGTGCCAGCACACCGGCCTGATCGGCCAGCGAGAACCGCAGGTAGTATTCCGCATCCGCCCCTTTGGTGGAACGCGGCGCCTGCACCAGCGATTTCGCCGGCGCGCCGAAGGCCGGAATAACCAGCCCGCGCGCGATATCCATCACGTCGCCCATGACCGCACTGGCGGTCGGGCCTTCGCCCGCACCGGGGCCCTGATACACGGTCTGGCCGACAAAATCGCCCTCGACCACCACCATGTTGCTCACGCCCTCCAGCTGGCCGAGCGGCGAATCCGCCGGCACCAGACAGGGCTGCATGCGTTGTTCCAGCCCGTCCTCGTTCATCCGCGCCACGCCCAGCAGCTTGATGCGGTAGCCCATGTCGGCGGCATCCTCGATATCGGTCAGGGAAATCCGCTCGATCCCCTCGATCTTCACACCGGCAAAATCCACCCGGGTGCCAAAGGCGGTCGCGGCCAGCAGCGAGAGTTTATGCGCCGCATCGAACCCGCCCACGTCGGTCGCCGGATCGGCCTCGGCATAGCCCAGTTCCTGCGCGTCTTTCAGCACATCGGCGTAATCCGCGCCGGTGTCCTCCATCACGGTCAGGATATAGTTGCAGGTTCCGTTCATCACGCCCATCACCCGCTCGATCCCGTTCGCGGCCAGACCCTCGGTCAGGGCCTTGACGATCGGGATACCACCTGCGACGGCGGCCTCGTAGCGCAGCGCGGCCTTGTTGGCCTCCGCCAGTTCCGCCAGTTCCTGCCCGTGCATGGCCAGCAGCGCCTTGTTGGCCGTCACCACATGCTTGCCGTTGCCGAGCGCGGTTTCCACGCAGGCCTTGGCCGGTCCGTCCTCGCCGCCCATGACCTCGATCACCACATCGACGTCATCGCGCCGCGCCAGCGCCACGGGGTCGTCCTCCCACGCATAACCCGACAGGTCCACGCCACGATCTTTGGAGCGCGAGCGGGCCGAGATCGCGGTGATTGCAATCGGGCGTCCGGCGCGTGCCTCCAGCAGATCGCCATGCGTCTGCACGATCTTCACGATGCCTGCGCCTACGGTGCCGAGTCCGGCAATGGCGAGCTTCAGCGGTTCAGTCATTTCTCAAGGCTCCCAAAATCCCCAGCCGTCGGGCCGGTATCCACGGCTCAAGGCCATTGTTGTTGTGCGTTCTTCATGGGTCCAGACGGACTCGAAAGTAAAGGGGATATCCGGCACCTCGACGCTGATTTCCCCGTCCTCGCCACGGCTGGAGGCGTAGCCGAAGGTTTTCAGCACCTTTTCGAATGCCTCGACGTTGGCGTCTTCCTGCGGCACGAAAGTCAGGTCCAGCGTGATATTCGCGCCCTCTTCAATCCCGTTTTCCTTTTGCAGCGTCGCAACGGTGTAGGCCGTCTGGTTCTGCTGCAACGCGCTGTCCCATTCCTCAGCCACCGTTGGTATCCTTGTATTTCGCCACCAGATCGGAGGCATTCTCCATCACATGGCGCACGTTGCGTGCCGCCTGCCGGATGCGTTGTTCGTTTTCCACAAGGCCGAGGCGCACATAGCCCTCGCCGTATTCGCCAAAGCCGATGCCGGGCGCCACGGCCACTTCGGCCTCCTGCAACAGGATTTTCGAAAACGCCATGGAACCGAGTTCCTTGAATGGCTCCGGCACCGGTGCCCATGCGAACATGGTGGCGGGCGGCGGCGGAATGTCGAAACCGGAGCGCCCCATGCTTTCCACCAACACATCGCGGCGGGATTTATAGGTGTTGCGGATTTCCTCGATACAGTCGGTCGGCCCGTTGAGCGCGGCGGCGGCCGCCACCTGCACCGGCGTGAAGGCACCATAATCCAGATAGGACTTGATCCTTGTGAGCGCCCCGATCAGCCGCTGGTTCCCGACCGCGAACCCCA
>WFTU01000144.1 GCA_015485375.1 Paracoccaceae bacterium
CACCGGTACCGAAGCCCGCGGCGGCGCTGCCGACGGGGGTGCATCGGGTTGGGCGTGCGGCTCGACCTGCGTCACGGATTCCGGCGGGGCTTCGGCGACCTGCTCCTCGACCGGAGTCGGTGTGCTATCGCCCGGCGTGGTGGCCTCCACGACGCGGTCACTGCTGCGCGCCTCGTCCGGCGGTGGCGGGGCCGCGATGGAATCGATACGCGGCGCGGCGCGCGGGGTCGGTGGTGCGGTCAGACTGGCGGTCGGAGAGTTTCCGGTGGTTCCGGATCCGATGACGGGTGAAACCGGTTGCGGTGCAAATACGGAAACCTCTGGCTGTGCCAGACGTTCCAGCGCGCTGAGGTCCGGATTGCTGTCGCGCGCGCTCGGCGCCTCGGTTACATCCTGCACCGTCTGTTCCGGCGGGGTGTCCTCGTGCGGGGCAGACGCATCATTGTTTTCGGCGGTCGGCGTCTGCATCGGCGTGACCTCGGTGACCGGCACGTCGGGCACGTCCGAAACCTGCGCATCGAATTCCGCACTCGACATCAGGCTGACCTCGGTCACCGGCAGAATCTCCACCGGTTTCGACCGGAAGGCAAACGGGCCGATCAGCAGGAACAGAAGGAACAGCAGATGCGCCGCGCCCGATATGATGATGCCGGTTTTCATCCGCGCACCCGCCTAGCCACCGTTGTCGGTGGAAACCGGCACGCTGGAATCTGTCACAAGGCCGATACTACGGAAGCCGCCCGCATTGAGCGCGCCCATCACCTGCATCACCGCCTCGTAGGGGATCGAGCCGTCAGCGCGCAGGAACACCTTGTCGTTCTGGCGCTCGGCGGCAATCGCCCGCAACTTCGGTATCAGCGTATCGAACGCCACTTCGGTTTCCTGCAACACCACCCGCCCGTCAGCGGTCAGGGTGATGGTCAGCGGTTGTTCTTCCTCGGCCGGCAAGGCGCTGGCGGTGGCTTTCGGCAGCTCCACCGGCACGCCGGTAGTCAGCAGCGGCGCGGCGACCATGAAAATGATCAGCAGCACCAGCATCACGTCCACAAAGGGCGTGACGTTGATCTCCGACATCGGCTTGCGACGGTTGCGCCGTCCGCCGCGTCTGCGCCCGCCGCGCTCTATGGTTCCGGCGCCCATATCAGGCGTCCGGTCCGTCGATCTGGCGCGACAGGATCAGGCCGAATTCATCGGCAAAGCTTTCCCACTCGCCGGAAATCTTGTCCGCATCGCCAGACAGCTTGTTATAGAAAATCACCGCCGGAATAGCGGCCAGCAGGCCCATCGCGGTGGCCAGAAGCGCCTCGGCAATACCGGGGGCAACCACGGCGAGGTTGGTGCTTTGCATCGCGGCGATCTGCTCGAAGGATCCCTTGATCCCCCAGACCGTGCCGAACAGCCCGACGAAAGGCGAGATAGACCCGACCGTCGCCAGAAACGTCAGCCCGCTGTTGAGCTGCTCCGCCGCCTTGTCGAGCGCCACGTTCATCGCCCGCTCGATCCGCGCCTGCGCACCGGCCATCATCACCCCGTCGGAACGATGCGACTTGCGCCACTCCGACATGCCGGCGGCAAAAATCTTTTCCGAGGCCGAGCGCGGGTTGGCGCTCAGGCGTTCATAAAGCGGGTCGAGCGGCTGGCCGGACCAGAAGGCATCCTCGAACATCCGCGTTTCGCGCTTCGCGCTGCGGAATACCTTGAACTTGGTCACGATGATCGCCCACGACCAGAAGGAGGCGGCGACCAGCGACAGCATCACGATCTTTACGGTAAACGTCGCGCGCATGAATTGCGACAACAACGAAAAATCCAGCTGCTGCGCAGCGGCGAGTGTCTCTGATTCCATTTTCTGCTCTTCCTGAACGAATTGGTTTCGTTTCATTTATGCCTGTAACACGGGAAACCATAGCCCGTTTCACGCAAAGGTGCAAAAATTCCCGCCGATCGGCAAGATTACCCCTGCAAAACCGCCAGTTTCTGGCGGATTTCTGCCGGATAGCGCGCGGGCCGCCCGTCCAGCCCCATGCAGGCCACGCGCACATCGGCGGTGAACAGCACTTCCTCGCCGCGCCTGACGGTCTGGAACATCTGCATGGTGGCGGCTTTCAGCGCCGTGGTTTCCGTCTCGATGGTCAGGACATCGTCGAAACGGGCCGGACGCAGGTATTCGATCTGCATCCCGCGCACCACAAAAACCACCCCGTCATCGTCGCGCATCGAAAGCTGCTCGATCCCCACATCGCGCACGGCCTCGGAGCGCGCCCGCTCGATATAGCGCAGGTAGTTGGCATAATAGACGATACCGGCCATGTCGGTATCCTCGTAATAAACGCGAAGGGTGAATGTATGGGTCATGCGGCTCCCCGTTTGGCAGATCAGCGCTTTGGCGTATGCCAGCGCAGCGGCGGCAGATCGCGTTTACGCAACCTGAGCGCCAAGCCTATAGAAACCCCTACCCCGATGGCAACGGTCAGATCGACCAGAACCGTTAAAAGCATCGTGACCAGCAACAGCAACCGGTCGGCATTGGGCGCGCGCCAGTAGTCGCCCCACTTCTGCGGCTCGGTCATATTCCACGCCGTCAGCATCAGCAGCGCCGCCAGCGCCGGCATGGCCATATAACCGGCCAGCGGCGCGGCCAGCATCATCACCAGCAGGATCGTCAGCGCATGCACCAGCCCCGCCACCGGTGTTTTGCCGCCCGCCCGCACATTCGTCGC
>WFTU01000145.1 GCA_015485375.1 Paracoccaceae bacterium
CAGTCGGGACCGGGGTAGGAACCGGTATCGCCAACCACATAGGTTTGCGGCCAGCCCTCGACACGGCATTTCTCGTCGGCGCGGATGAAACCGCCCTCGGAACGCGGCAGTTCGGTATTGTCGAGCCAGAGCGGACCGGTCAGGCCCGGCATCATCAGCACCAGATCGGCGGGAAATTCCTCGCGCTCGGTAACCACCTTGTCGGCGTCGATGCGCGTCGGTTTGGCCCCGAGGTAGGTCTTGATATCGCGGCGCGCCATTTCGGCCAGCAGGCCGACAACCGCTTTCTCGCCCAGACGGATGCCCGGTTTCGGGGCGCCGTTGAAGAACACGATGTCGAACTTGTCGCGGCGACCCTGACGGCGCAGCAATGTGTCGATACCGAACAGGAATTCGAACATCGGCCCGCCACGCACCGCGCCCGGCTCTTTCGGGTTGGTGCCGAAACCGATGGCGATGGTGCCGCCGTCCATTTCCTTCAGGCGGTCGGCGATTTGCTGGCCCGAGGCCACGCCCTCGCACGGGATGATGGCGTTTTCCTTGATGCCCGGCAGTTTCTTGATGAAACGGCTGCCGGTGGCGATAACCAGATAGTCGTTGGTCAGCGTGCCGTTGTCGGTGATCACCGTGCGGCCGCCGTCCTCCAGTCCGGTGACATAGCCCTGATGCCATGTGACCTTCTGGCGGTTGAAGAAATTGTCGAGGTCGATTTCAAGGTCGGAGCCCTTGCGCATCCCCGAGGGCATCCAGATAAGGCTGGGCAGATAGGTGAGCTGTTTTTTCGGGGAGACCAGCGTGATGTCGGCATCCACGCCGGATTTGCGAAGCTGGCGCACGGCGGTCAGTGCGCCGAATCCGCTGCCGAGAATTACGATATGGGTCATGGCTTTTCCTTCGGAGTCCCCGTGGCGGGGAAATAGTTGAGGTAATTTGTTCCCTACCTAGGCCGGATATCGGGCAATACACTGCGGCAGGTTGCCCTACCCACGGTGGAAGGTTGGTGATTCCGGTGCCAGCATAACAGGAAACCGCGCGCGGTCTTTCACGATTTCTCTAGGGCGTAGACCTATAAACCACGCGTCGCCAGCGCGATCCTCGCGAAATATCAATGGTTTGGGACGCGCCGCACAGGGTAGCCCCCTTTGCAAGCGGCCCACGCCATTGAGATGAAGCGAGGATCGCGCCCTTCGGGTTTGGCGGATTTTCGCCCCGAGTGCGTTGCAAAGCCTTGAAATAGAACCACTATTCCTGCGGCCCTGCGCCTGCTCAGGACGAAAATCCGCCAAACTGGCGGCGCGGGGTTTATAGGTCTACGCCCTAGCCGAGGAATTTGCCGAGGCGCGGCAGGCCGGCGCGTTTCAGCAGCGGGCGCAAAGGCTGGTCGCGGCCGGATATTTCCTCGGTGCGGGTCTGTATCGTGGCGGTGATGGCGGCCATGTCCACCTCGCCACTATGGGCGAAGTCGAGCAGGAAGCTGTCGGGGTCGCGGCGCAGGATGTTGTGGCGGGCCAGAACGCGGGTCGGGAAGTCGCGCAGGTTGCGGGTGAGCAGGACATCCGCCTGCCCTGCGATGGCCGCCGCCAGAACATGGCGGTCGTTGCGGTCCGGCAGGGTGAGGGTTTCAATGTCGGCGATATCGAACGCGACCTGCGCCTTGGGCCAGTTGGCGTTGAGGAGCGCAATCTCGGCCCCCGCAATATCGTCCGCGCCTTCGCCCAACCGTGCGGCGGCGTGACGCCATTCGGCGAGGATTTTTTCGGACCAGAGCGGCTGATACCCCCCTGCCGAGGCTGTCGCCATCAGGATTTCCCGCAATACCGTCGGGAACAGGATGCAGGCATCCAGTAGAACCCGCATCAGTCGAGCCGCAGGAAAATGGCCTTGAGATAGGCGCTTTCGGCCAGATAGGGGTGGGTCGGGTGGTCGGCCCCCGCTGCACCGGTGTGGATGATCTGCGCGCGGCGTCCGGCCTTGCCGATACCGCGCAGGGAGACCTCGCGGAAGCGGGCCAGATCGGCGGCGTGGGAACAGGAACACAGGACGAGGTAACCGCCCGGCTCCACCAGTTTCGCCCCGAGCCGCGCGACGCGTTCATAGGCGCGCAGGCCGGATTCGAGCG
>WFTU01000146.1 GCA_015485375.1 Paracoccaceae bacterium
ATGTTCAACCATTCCAACATCCGCCTGCCGCAAGGTGTGGACAGGGTACTGCGGTTGTTTGTGGTCACGCCTGACATGCACCGCGTGCATCATTCGGTGATCCAGAAAGAGACCGACAGCAACTATGGCTTCAACCTGCCTTGGTGGGACCGCCTGTTGGGCACCTATATAGCCCAGCCCTCGAAAGGCCATGAAGGCATGACCATCGGCTTTGAACAGTTCCGCCGCGTGCGCGAGCAATGGCTCGACAAAATGCTCACACAACCGTTTCGCGGCCCCGCCAGTGGCCCCGATCCCCGAGACCAGAAGGATGCAGATGATGTTTAGGAAATCCGTTCTCCCGCGTTTGGTATTGCTGGCGGTGGTGGCGGGGGCGATTGCCCTCGTGACCCTGAACCGCGACAAGCTGAACCCCGATGCCTTGGACGCATGGCTGTCTGACTTCGGTATCTGGGCACCGGTGGTTTATGTGGGGCTCTATGCGCTCGGTACCGTTGTGTTCGCCCCCGGCTCGCTGTTCGCACTGGCCGGCGGCGCAATGTTCGGCCCGGTTCTCGGCACCTTCCTGAACCTGCTGGGCGCAACCATCGGTGCCAGTATCGCTTTTCTGATCGCTCGCTATCTGGCAGGGGACTGGGTGGCAGAAAAAACCGGCGGGCGGCTGAAACGTATGATCACCGGCGTTGAAAACGAAGGTTGGCGCTTTGTCGCCTTCGTGCGGCTGGTGCCGGTGTTTCCGTTCAACCTCAGTAACTACGCCTTCGGCCTGACCCGCATCCCGTTTGTATCCTACATGGTGACATCCTTTATCACCATGGCCCCCGGGGCGCTGGCCTACACATGGCTCGGCTACGCGGGACGCGAGGCACTGGGCGGCAACGCCTCGGCCATCCGCTATGGCCTGCTGGCGCTTGGTTTGCTAGCCGCCATTGCCTTTCTGCCACGGATCATCAAACGTCTGCGCGGCGACGACACCGCATGGATCGACGCCCCGACAACGCGGGCGCGACTGGCCGAACCGGCACGCCTGACAATCCTCGACGTGCGCGGCGCGGACGAGTTCACCGGCCCGCACGGACATATCCCCGGTGCGCTGAACATCCCGCTGGAGGAACTGGAGACAAGACTTGATGCGGTTGTTGCCGACCTCACCGGAGATGTCATCACCGTTTGCCGGACTGATCGACGATCAGCCAGTGCTGCCCGGCTCTTGCAAGATGTCGGCTTTGCGGACGTCAAGGTTCTTAAAGGCGGCATGGTCGAGTGGAACGCGTTGGGATTTGAAACTGAAACTCGCCATCAAGCGGCATAGAGAAAGGAAATCAACATGAAAACGCTCTTTATCCTTAACGATGCACCTTACGGTAGCGAAAAGTGCTACAATGCGCTGAGGCTGGCCCATGCTCTGTTGAAAGCTGACCCCGACCACGAGGTCACGGTTTTCCTGATGGCGGATGCCATAGTAGCTGCCCGGGCTGGGCAGAAAACGCCCGATGGATACTACAACATGGAACGCATGTTGAAGCGTGTCGTACTGGGCAAGAACCGCGTTCTGCTTTGCGGCACCTGCATGGATGCGCGCGGCATGAGCGATGCCGACATGATGAAAAAGGCAGAGCGCAGCACAATGCCGGAGCTTGCTGAATTAACGCTGGCGGCGGACAAGGTGTTGGTGTTCTGACAATGGCCGCTTTGGTGGGCTGCACTGCAGCATTCGAGCACTATGTCTAAGGTCTGCTGAGGGCCAAAAGTGTCTATAGCCCGTAAACCCGACTATAGCTCCTCCAACGCCTTGATCTGCGCCAGCGCCACCACAAGCTGGCTGTCCGATAACCCGCGCAACATCGCCATAGCTTCTGCCTCCAGCTTCAGCCGGTTGGTGCTCTTGTCGGGATCGAAGCTCCCGCTCGGAAAGAAGTTGACGAGTGGCGCGTCCAGAGCCTCGGACACCGCAATCAGCGTATCCAGCGACGGCAGGCTCTTGCCAGTTTCGATGTTCGAGATTGCCTCGGCTGTACGCCCGACCTTCTCGCCAAGGTCCGCCTGCGTAATCCCGGTCTGCTTGCGCAGGGTTTTCACCTACCCGCCGATATAGGCTTTCAAATGCTTGCTCATAATCCGAACTAGGCTTGGGATACTGCAAACATAAATCGAGCAGAGTTCGAAAAGTTTTGCCAAATACGACCTGACTTCATAATACTTCCCTTCAGGTGCAAATAATTGAAGCGAAGTCCGGTTTGAGCCTCGAACACGAGCAAATCACCATAGGTGCGATTGATGTGGGTGCGCCCAAGAATATCGGCTGGGCTATCCTGTCCGGGGATACAGTCGAGCATGGCACCGATCTGGACGAATTCGTCGTTAGGTTTGCCGCCGCCTCAACCGGAAGGCCCTCCGCCCTCGGGTTTGAAGCGCCAATGTTCATCCCGCACGGGCGTCCAATGACAAACCTTACCTCGCAGCGGAACGGCGACAACGGCCGCCCTTGGTCAGCGAGCGCTGGCGCGACAGTCACGACGATTGGCATCGCTATTGTAAGCCATGTGCTCGCCGGGTTGCGGGAATACGGAGCCCAACGCCGCGCTATACTTGATTGGAACAGCTGGCCCAATGCCGATGACCTTTTGCTGTTTGAAGCTTTTGTCAGCGGTAGCAATCATGCCGGACCGGGCGAACACTGGAAGGATGCGCTGAATGCAGCGGAGGGTTTTGCAAAGGCGCTACCCGATCTCGATGTCGCAAATGCCGTTTCCGAGTCCGAGGTGTTTTCACTCATAGGTGCCTGCATGATACGCACAGGGTGGGCGGAAGCATGTGATGGACTGCTCTCGCAGTCCTGCCTTGTGACCCGCCCCTAGAAGGGGGTTTGTGGCCCGGTTTTCGACCTGCTATTTTCCGGCATTTTTTGCAAACGGAAGGAGCGGTTATGATGCGGGTACCTGATGGAGAACTGACAGCGGCGCTTACGTTCAATGCACCACAAC
>WFTU01000147.1 GCA_015485375.1 Paracoccaceae bacterium
AAGACCTTGGATATGATTTCGCGGTTGGCCCAACGGTCACGCTGCTTTCGGCGGACCTTGCAACCGGTTCTCAAAGCGCTCTGACCGCTACTGTTGATTTTGGCAATCCGGGACCGCTCATGTTCGGATGGGAACTGATCCTGACCACGCTCGCGAGCGCGACCGGGTATTGTTTTCTTGAGGTGGCGTGGTCGCACGACAACACCGATTTCAGCGACACCGACAACATGGAAACCGTGACCGGGGTGAAGTGCACGGCCAGCACCGACAAGAAGAAGATCGGTTCGTTCCCCGTGCGGGCGCGATACGCCAAGTTCCGCCTGAACAACCAGAGCGGTGGCAGCATCGACGGCACAGCATCCAACACGGCGCTGGCATTGACGGACATCTTCGGCAACCAGGTGTAACCGATGGCCGTTCGGTTCGCGATCAGCCCGAATTACCATAGTTCGGGCGTCCAGCTAATCGGGAGCCTGCCGACCGACAGAAACCTGACCGTCGCAGCGTGGGTGAATGTGGGTGCATGGTCGGCGTCCTACAACTTCCCGTCGATCCTTTCGATCTACAAGACCAGCGGCGGGAACGTAAACTACCTGAACCTCGGCTTTGACGATGGCTTCGGGGCCGTCAAGAACTACTCATTTTTGCGCCGCTACTCGGGCACGGTCGAGGCCACAGTGCGCGCCGCCGACAACTCGGTCGATACCACCGACAAGTGGCAATTCATTTGCGGTGTGGACAACGGGGCCGGTAGCCCGTTGCAGATGTATGTGGGTGATGAAACCACTGTCGCGGCAGAGCCAAGCACCTATCCGCTGCAAGACACGCCGAGTGGCACTCCTGAATACTCGTCACTGGCGGAGCCTTGGATCGGCAATCGCATCCGACTCGACAACGGCTTCCCGGGGGCGATTGCGTTTGTTGGTGTTTACGATGGGGCACTGACGGCGGAACAAATCCGCGAAATTCAGGTGGACCCGGCGCGGGCAATGAGCAAGCAAGCCCGCGCGCTGCTGTTCCCAGGTCTGACGAATATCGGGGACATTGTAGACACCGGGCCTCAAGGATTTCATGGCCGCACGACATTGGGCTCGGCCGCGGTAACGTTCGAGGCCCCGACGAAATTCATCGAGCCAGGCAGGGTTCTGCATCGTCCCTTGATGCTGGAATTGGCGCCAAAGGCAGCCACGATTTCCCAGGCAACCGGTAGCGCAGCGGGTGTTGGTGCCGCATCCGGCTCGGGGGCCGCGCAAACCACAGCAACCGGCAGCGCCGCAGGCGTTGGCGTGGCAAGCGCGGATGGCGCGAGCATTACCGCAGCATCCGGGGTTGCTGCCGGTGTTGGTGTGGCGAATGGCGCCGGGGCGGCTGTCACCGCTGCAGACGGAACAGCATCTGGGATCGGTTCTGCCTCCGCTGTTGGTGGTTCTCTCGCCGCCTGCGTTGGATCTGCAACTGGCGTTGGAACAGCGACGGCAGCCGGATCAGCGGTCGCAGTGGCCGATGGCAGTGCGTCGGGAATCGGGGCGGCGAGTGCGGCTACGTCGTCGTTTGCCGCCGGCGACGGCGCAGCCTCTGGCGTTGGCACCGCATCTGGTGTCAGCGGTGCAACGTCTGCATCCGGTGCGGGCGCTGCCACTGGCACCGGCACCGCGACGGGATCTGGCGCATCGGTCAGCGCAGCGCCTGGCACGGCCGGAGGCCTTGGCACGGCGACCGGTATCGGCGCGGCAACCGCCACAGCGAATGGCGCATCCGCCGGCCTCGGAACAGCAACTGGCGCAGGAATGGGCCTGGTGGTGGCTACAGGTGCTGCAACGGGCACCGGCAGCAGCGCGGGCGCAGGGGCGGCAACCGCCGCGTCAGCAGGAACCGCCGCAGGCGTTGGCGCCGCCAGCGCAGTCACCAAGGTTTTGGCCGCGACAGTTGGCACCGCTTCCGGTTTCGGCCTGGCAACCGGCGTCGGGGCCTCGCTTGGCACATCCACACGCCGGGTTGCCAGCCCCGCCAACAGTCGAAACGGCGGCACGATCACAACCGGGTCGACCGGTGGAACAATCACGACGCCAAAAAATGGCGGATCAATTCGCGCAGCATAGGACATCGAGATGGCGGACGTTTTCTACATCAAGCGCAACGACACATCGCCCGCGCTTGAATACACCCTGTCACCGGCCGTCGATCTGACCGGCGCGACCGTGCGATTTCACATGAAGGACAGTTCGGGCGCGATCAAGGTAGACGCCGCGGCAACTATCAAGACGGCAAATCCTGGCGTCGTGCAATATGATTTCACGGCAGCAGACACCGATACCGAAGGCACATTCACGGCAGAGTTCGAAGTGACCTACGGCGACGGATCGATCGAGACCTTCCCGAATGACGGATACATCACTGTGGTCATAAAGGCGGACCTGGCATGAGCATACTCCAAGCGACGACCGGCAACGATCTGCAGAACGCGGTTCTATCAGCAGTCGACGGCGATGTGATCGAGGTTGCCGGCAATATCGGCGCCGTTGCGATCAACAGCGCAAGAAAATCTCTGCGCATCGTGGCCAAGGGATCGAAGATGCCTGTCTTTGCCGGCATCCGCATTACGAACTCGGCGGATCTGTCCCTCGAGAACCTGCACTTTCAGTATCAGCCCAAGGCGGGTGATGCCGACTGGACGATGCCGTTTTCTTTCGAGACCTCTCAACAACTGACGCTCAATGGGTGTCGCGTCGAGGGGCTTGACGGTCCCAACGGATACGGGTGGGGCCGCGGGATCTTCGCCCGTTTCATGGACGGTTTCTTCCTGTCTGGATGCCACGTGACCGGCTTCAAGGAGGCAGTGTTCCTGGCGGAGTGCCAGAACCTTGCAATGCAGGGAACAGAAGTCGCCTTTGTGGCTGGCGATGCGGTCAAATGCAACGAATTGGTCGATGCACTTTTCGAGGGCAATCATGTCCACAATTTTCGCGCCGACCCGGCCGACAGCTTCCATCGGGACGCCTTCCAGTTGTCGTCGCCAAACGCCAAGATCGTTTCGCGCAATGTGACGTTTCGGGGAAACCTTGTGGATGTTGGCGACGGCACCTGGTCGCAGGGTTTTTTCCTGGGCAACCAGAAATTGCGCGGCGGCGGCGACTTCAACGCTTGGGCTTACCGGAACTTTCTGATCGAGGAGAACCTGATCTATGGGCGGCACCATCATGCGATCACCCTCGAGGCGGCGATTGACTGTGTCATCCGCCGGAACTCCGCGCTGCGTGCATGGGTGAACCGAAACGACGCCTGGAACGCGCGCAATGCGGATGACGGGGCTACCCATCCCAGCATCAACGCCCCGATTGGGGCGCAGAACGTCGTGATCGAGGACAATGTGTCATGTGGCATCAGCGGCAGCGGGACAGAGCGGCGAAACGTGATCTTCGATACCAAGCGCGGCGAAACCTACGATGCCGCCTATTCGAACATCAAGACAAGCGTTGGTGGCAGGAATGACTGGAAGGTGATCCCCGGCGGCAAGGCAGATGGCGTCGGAGTGACCGACATGGCTTCTCCTGGCTTGTCTGGTGTATCGGGATCGGCACCTTCGCCAGTTCCGCCCCCCACACCGACACCGGATCCAGCGCCTGAGCCGCCTGTGGGCGAGCCCCCTGTGGCCGAACCCGAGAGCCCCGGCCCTGCGCTGCCACCTGTGCAAGAAGTTCCGGCAGTATCGTTCGTCTACAAGAGCAATTCAGCGAAGGTCGGCGACGGAACGCGCATCACGCGCATCTGGACCGATGAATTCGGCATCCAGCATCTTGCCGTCATGGTCGACGAAAAGACCGAACGGTTTTCGGAAGTAGTAGCCAAGAAGTCGCAGGACTGAGGCTTTATCGGAGAACCCGAAACGGGGCAGCCGAGGAGGACAATACGAATGGCGGACATGGATTACGAGGACCTACTGGCAAAGCTCCAGGCGGCGCTCGAAAAGTCCGAGTCGGAAGATATCCACATCTTCGACAAGGCCGAGGTGGATACGATCCGCAACATGATCGACAGCTATCGGATGTTCCTGAACTGGGGCCGTCTTGGAAAGGTGATCATATGGATGTTGATAACAACGGCGGCGGGTCTTACCGCCTTGTCAAAGATCAAAGGGTGGGAGTGGTGAACACCGTCGTTCGTCACACGTTCGGCTGGCCTGCGACCCTGCTGGTGTTCATCGCCGTGCTGCTGTTCCTGGTGCTGCCCACGACCATGAGCGAGGTGACGACCGATCGTCAACGCACGATCGACAGCCTGCAAATGCAGATCGACAGCCTGCGTGAACAGGTGGAGGCGATCAGGTGAACCGGGCCGCAGTCTTTGCATATCTTCGCCAACGCGACAGCGGGGTTTTCGGCACGTCGCTGACGCAAGGGCAGGTCGATGGGGTCGAGGCCATCCTTGACGCCACCCAGGGCCTGCCGTTGGCGCAGCGGGCATACATCCTTGCCACGGCTTACCACGAAACCGACAAGACCATGCAGCCCATACGCGAGGCGCGCGGGAAAAGCGATGCGCAGACCATCCGCAGGATGGACAAGGCGTGGGCGGACGGAAAGTTGCCGTGGGTGAAGCGCCCCTATTGGCGCAAGGACAAGGACGGCAAGGCGTGGTTCGGGCGCGGCTATGTGCAGATCACCCACAAGGACAATTACCGGCGGGTCGGCGCGGCGATCAAGACCGACCTGATCACTGACCCCGGCGCGGCGCTTCTTCCTCACGTGGCGGTTCGGGTTCTCGTGGTGGGCATGGTGCGGGGGCTGTTCACCGGGAAAACGCTGGACGACTACATCGGGCCGAGCGAATGGGATTTCGTCGGGGCGCGTCGGATCGTCAATGGCACGGATCGCGCCGAGAAGATCGCAGGATATGCCGAAGCGTTCAGGCGCGCGCTGGTGGCCGGTAGAGAGAAAACGGTGCCCGCATCCACAAAAACCGAAAAAGCCATTCCTGACAGTCCAGATCGCAGCATTTGGGCCATTCTGGCGGCCATCATCGCCGCAATCCGCAGGTTCCTGTCGAAGACTTCGTGAACCTCGCTCAAATCTGAAACCGAATCCGCCATCTCGGCGGCCAGGGCAGCAGCCGGTGCGCCAGACGTGGCACGCGGTGCAGGAGTGAATGGCCCGCCCTAACCGAAAGGAAATCGAAATGTCCGACTTTATCGGCTTCATCGTCGTCGCCGCCGTGATCCTGTTTGCGGTCTACAAGACGTTTCCGGGTGACAGCCCGCTGAAAAAGGCCGCCGTGGTAATCGTCGGTGCGCTCGCCGCGCTCTGGGACAAGATTGCGGCCATTCTCGGGCTGGGCTGATGCACGGCTCGATCGACACCGCCGCGCTGCTGGCCATCCTGCTGACGATCATCCTGATGGGGCTGGTGGTGGCCGCATCGCAACTGGCCGTCTGGCTGTGGGATGATTACCAGCGCTCAAAGCGGCCTCGCCTTGCCCCGCGTGATCCCGAAAACCTTGACCCATATGGGCCGCAAAACCACGAGGTGACGAAATGACCTATGGACCCATCGTGCGCATAATCCTGCGCTATCTGGTCGGCGCGGCTTTCATGGGGTCGCAGGCAATCGGTGATCAACTTGCCGCGGACCCCGACCTCGTGGCCGTGGGGTCGCTGATCATCGGTGCGCTGGTCGAAGCCTACTATGCGTGGGCGAAGCGGCGCGGAGGCGCAACGTGACCAAAGATCGATACCCATATCGCCATGAGGGACCGGCTGTGCACGGGTCAAAACTGACAGATTTTCTCGTGTCGCTGCTTCATATGGTCGAGGACGGGTTGGTCCCCGAAGACGAGGCGTTTCCGACGCGGGAGTGCTCGAATCGCGGCGACAAAAACATCGAGCGAACAAACCCAAACTGGCTACTTGGTAAAATGTGCGCGGATGCGTGGGGGGTCGAATATGGTTCGGATGACTTTTTTGCCCGCTCAGAGGTCAACCGGAAGGCCATTCGGATCGACCAGCGATACGGGATCATTCCATGTGGCCCGCCGTGCGAGAAATGCGGCGACAATTCCTTTGCGTGTGGGTGTGACGAATGAAATTCGTGGTTTCTGTCACCGTGATCGTTGCCGCGCTTATTGCGTGGAGGGCATTCAAGGCCTGGCAGCGGGCGCGCTACTACCGCGAAAACGAGGAAATGTTCGGAGTGGACAAATGATCCGCATGCTCCTGCAATGGCTGACCGGCGGCGCGCTGGATCGCGTGCTCGATACGGTGGACAGGAAAATCCAGAACGAGACCGACCGCGACAAGATCAAGGGCGATTTGATCCGCACCCATCTGCAGTCTCGCGGCGACTGGATGCGCTCGGGAGGCTTCGTCCTGATGCTGCTGTTCGCGATCCCGCTCGCTCTCTGGTTCGGCTCTGTGTTGATCTACAGCATCCTTTGGTGCCAAGGATGCGCATACCCGCAGAACTGGACGATTGCCGCCCTGCCGCCGCCGCTGGATGAATGGTCGGGCTTGATAATCGTGTCCATCTTCGGCGTGGTCGGGCTGGGAAGGTTCAAGCGCTGATGTATGAATACCGCGCCCGCCTGTCGCCAAGCAGGCCGCGGCGGCCCGCGATCTACGATGGCGACACTCTTCGGATTACGGCTGATCTCGGTTTTGGCATTTGGGCAGACCTTGGGCCGTGTCGAATGCTTGGGATCAACGCGCCCGAAGTGCGTGGCGCCACCCGAGAAGCTGGTCTCGTATCGCGTGACTGGCTGCGCACAAAGATGGCGGGCGCCGAAACTTTCACCATTCGGACCTTCCAGGACAAGCGCGGGAAATACGGGCGCTGGCTGGTCGTGATCACGCTCGACGGCGAAACCGAGAGCGTCAATCAGCAGATGGTGAACGCCGGGCATGCGGTCGTCTACTAGAATCTGCGGGTCAGCCGTTGCACGCAATGGCGTCCAGGTCGCGCAAGACGATGTCGGGGAGCGTGCCCAGGGCCGCGAAAGCGACCTCGTATCGGTCGAGCTTCGTTGCGTGGTTGGGATCAAAGAGCCGATCGACCTGCGGTCGGTGCCATTTCAGGTCTCGAACGAGATCGGCGCGGGTTTTTCCCGCCTTCTGCAACTGCCAGAACAGATCAACCTTCATCGCCAGCTGAAGCGGCAGGATCACACACAGGTCACCCTTGCCGGGCCTGGGAATATCCTCGAACCTGGACAGGCGGGCCGCGACGGCCTCGGAGATTGCTCCGCGAGCCATTTCCCTGCATTCGGCTTCGGTCTCGCCAAAGGTGGTGACCTCCGGAAGATCCGGGCAGGTCACGAGCATGGTGCCGTTGTCGTCCGGTGTCAGTTCGATGGGGTATGCGAGCATGTCTTGATGACCTCCGTGGCATGCGATGCCCCGGCCTACTTGAGGCCGAGGTCTTTCATGATCTTGTTGACCAACCCTGTCCCGAGCTCCTTTCTGGAGCCGTGCATCGGGATCTGGCTGGTCTTGTCGCCGAGGCGAACGGTCTGGTGTCCGCTGCCGCCTTTGTGAGTCTCAAAGGTGCATCCGGCTTTCTTCAGGAGCTTTATGAGTTCTTTGCTGTTCATGAATATAGCATACTCAACAGAAGTGTTGAAGTCAACAGAAGTGTTGATGAAATACACTGCGATTTGCACTTCTCGGTCCGGTATGCGCCAGCAGGAAAGTCGGGCGCGTTGGCCGCTTCCGATCGAAGCGTCGCGGCGGGATTACCTTGAGCGATTTTCAATATCGCTTGGGTTAATTTGTCTCCCGTCGTCCATCCGGCCACACAAGCCTTAATGGCTGCGACTCATATCAGCCCCTTTTCTAGCGCCAGCCATTCCGGCAGCGTGATAATGTGGTTTGTGTGCTGACAGCATGCCCGCTTGGAAGCGGATTGAGACTCAATCATTCATACCTACTCGTTACGGTTTTTTCGACAAACGTAGGACATTCGTCAGCATCTACGGACTCCGCGCAAGTCCACGCTCCAGACATGTCTCCTAGGTCTAGCACTGCCCATGCCGGGACTGGCGCTTGGCAGTATGTGTCGAAATGCTCGCAGTTAATGCATGTGTTTTTTTCCATTCTCTTACACTCCTTCTCTTACATTCCCCATTGAACACAAAAACCATTGGCCAAGAGGAAATACGTGTTGGCTGTTATCAGCCAGAGTAACGCTTCTTTTTTATCATGTGTCGAGGTTGCCGACATAAACAGCATAGCCACGCCCAAAAAGGCCAGTCCAATTCTGAATAGAAGTTCAAGCATTATCCTACACCACCACCGAGCAGACAAAGCCGCCCGCCTCCCACAGGCCCAGCGCCTGCATGGTCGCGGCGTAGGCATTGGTGAAGTCCAGCGCCGCTTTCCAGAGGTCGAGCGCGTTGTTGATAAAGGCGTCAGTCATCGTCTTTTCTCCACCTGCCCGATGCCGAAATCCTCACAGTCGAGATCGGGCAGATCCGGCCACAAGGTTTCGAGCGCCCTGATGATCGACATTAGCCGATTGATCTCCTCCGTATCTTCTTCCTCGACCGCGCCGGCCAACTTCCGTATCGCGTGGTTGTAGGTGAGGCGGATCGGGTCGCGCTTCTGCGCGCCGTTCATCACCTCGATCACCGTATCGGCGAAATCAATGATCTCGCGCGCCCGGTTTTCTGCCGTTCGCCGGGTGTCTTGGGCCGCATACGGCAACAGCTGGCCGATGTAGTATTCCCGCAGAGTCATGCCGATATGGACTGTGTTGTATGCGTCTTTGATAGGGAACGCTGGCTTTGATCTTTTAGCCATGTGCGCTTCCCCCGAAAAGTGGGAAAGATTCACCATACGTTCCATGGTTTTCGATGGTGAATGAAGTTTCCCACTTCGCAGCCAAGCCATTGAAATTGCTGGATCGTGGCCGTCCCTCCGGGCCTACCACCCCACTTTTAAGCATTTGATTTTCCTTCTTTTTTTCTTCCCACTTTCCCACTGGCTTCAAAAGTGGGAAACTTTTTACTCCAAAACCGAGAGATTTCTGCCTCGAACTTGTCCATTCCCTGGGCCGCCAATT
>WFTU01000148.1 GCA_015485375.1 Paracoccaceae bacterium
GGGCGATGACCGGGGCTCCAAGGTTGATGGTGCAGCTCCGTGCGCCGCAGGTATCTGTTCCGTTCATTCCCGTTTCCTCTCTCACATGATCGAAAAACAGTGCCTTGTCCCTTTCCGCTCGACGGCTCGAAAAAAGACGGACGGGGCAGTCCGTGAGTGGTGGCCTTGTCCCCGCCCGTCAGGTGTTGCGGAGGCGAGGCAGGCGACCTCCGCATGCGCCCCGGTGTGATTTCATGGAATTCGGCCGCTCGCCGTGTGGCGGCTCCGGCATCCGCGCCCTTGCGCGTGGATCTGCGATAAACGACGTGGTGTTGCATGATTGCCCCTGATCTGTTGGCAATCAGCCGTAATTGTGTATTTACCCAATGTCAATACAATATTGGGTTATTACCCGTCGATCCTCTCGAAGACGCCTTGCACCACCTTGACGATGCAAAACGCACATTTTTTCTCGCGTTTGGAGAAAACGCGATTGACCCCCGAAACCCCGTTCACTTAATGTTCAGGTCATGACTGATAGCGATTCCCGGCTGGTCGCTCTGGTCGACCAGCTTTCCACCGAAGAGATTACCGATTTTCTTCTGCTGACCTATCAGGTTCTGGCACTTCCCCGTCATGATCGCGCGCAGCGAGAACAGCTCTTACGGACGCCTCAAATATCTCTCGTTCGCTCTCGGAAAGCCGAGAAATCTGCTCCAGAAGGCTGTCGCGAAGGGCGCCACGGCCCATCCCCATGAACTCTTCGACGCTCTCGCCAAAGAACCTCGCCACGAGGATGGCGTCGCGGACGTTCATGTTCATCGTGGTGCCGCGCTTCAGGGCGTAGAGTGAATCCTTGTTGATCCCGGTCGCTGCTGCAATCTCGGTGACCTTGGCGCCGGTTCTCTCCAGGTGCTCGATGAACGCTTCACGAAAGTTTTTTCGCATGTCTCCAACGTAATTGGGGAATTGCCCAAAATCCACTGGTATTTTGCCCATTGACAGAATTGGGCTAATACACAATCCTTGCGCCATGGTTACCGATGATCTGCTTTCCGAACTGACGGACTACTGCCGCCGTACCGGCTTCAAGGCGTCCACCGTCTGCGTCCGCGCGCTGGGCGACAGCCGCTTCGTCGAACGTTACCGGCGCCGGCTGGTGCGAACGGCCCAGGATGCCGAGAAACTTCGGCGCTACATGGCCGAAAATCCACCGGGAGAGGGCGCAGGACAGAAACCCCCTGCAAAGGAAGATGCGCGATCTGCCTGCGAAAAGGGCGCGAGGTTTTGATGGGCGCTCAGAGCGGCAAAGGGGATGCACCTGCTATGGCCCGCTGCGACCGCCTGCTTCTTCACGATTCCGCCGATCTGCCCGAATACCCCATCGCACCCGACGAACGGCTCGAAGGCCACTACTTCGTCCCCTTTTGGTTCAATCGCTGGCTCAACAGCGACTTCCGCCTGCGGGCCAGCGCCGAGGTTCGGGGCTATGGCCTCGATCTGTTCTTCATCGCCCAGAACCAGACGCCGGTCGGCACCCTGCCCACCGACGACGCCGTACTCGCCAAGCTGCTGATGATCGACCTCGCGACCTGGAAGGATCTGTGCGCGCGCGAGATCGGCCCGCTCTACAACTGGCGCCCCTGCCGCTGCGGCAACGCGATACGGCTGATGCACCCGGTGGTGACGGAACAGGCGCTCGATGCACTGAAACGCCGGCGTGACCAGATCGCGGCGCGGGAGCGCGAACGGGAACGCAAGCGGCTGATCGCGCTGAAACGGCAGATCGTCGAGGCCGGCGGTCACGTCGGCATGACGACCAATCCCGACTATCTCGGCCGGCTCGACGCCTGGCTGCTCGAAAACTGCCCCGGCAACCGGACTCCGGCCCGGGTGCGCGAGGCGATGGAGGCGCTCGACCAGAGTTTCTGAAACGCGCCGGTTCTTTCCGGCGGAAGAACCCAGGAAGGACGGCGGAAGAATACAGGAAGGACCGGGACGGATTTCGGAAGAAAGGGGAAAGTCCGCGCACATTCTGTCCGCGGAATTCCGCTCTGACAGGACAAGAAACGACATGAAAGGAAAGAACAATTCCGCACCACGCCGAAATCGCCGGGGGACTGTGAACATCCCATGAAGCCGAGGACGGCAGGACCACGGACGGGTGTACTGTCCGAATGGATCGGGCGGGCCGAGCTGGCGAAGGAACTGGGTGTCGCGCCTGACACGTTGGCGCGCTGGGCGACCAGAGGCATGGGACCGCCGTTGGTGAAGGTCGGGCGGCGGGTGTTCTACCGGCGCAAGAGCGTCGAGCGGTGGCTTGCCGAGAGCGAAAGGAGGAACCGAAATGGATGAC
>WFTU01000149.1 GCA_015485375.1 Paracoccaceae bacterium
ATATGGGATCGCTGGATGTTGACTTTATCCGCAGGCAGTTTCCGGCGTTTTCCGAGCCTTCGTTGCAGGGGCAGGCGTTTTTTGAAAACGCGGGTGGGTCCTATACCAGCGGGTTCGTGATTGACCGGCTGACGCGGTATTACCGGGAGCGCAAGGTGCAGCCCTATGCGCCATACGAGGCCTCGCGGCTGGCGGGGGCGGAGATGGACGAGGCGCGCACGCGGCTGGCGGCCCTGCTGAATATCGGCGAGAGCGAGCTGTCCTTCGGGCCGTCTACCAGCCAGAACACCTATGTTCTGGCGCAGGCGTTTCGCCATATCATGAAGCCCGGGGATGCGGTGGTGGTGACCAATCAGGATCACGAGGCCAATACCGGTGTCTGGCGGCGTTTGGCCGAAGACGGGATCGAGGTGCGCGAGTGGCGGGTGGATTCCGATACGGGGTTCCTCGATCCGGCGGAGCTGCCGCATTTGCTGGACGGGAAGGTGAAGCTGGTGACCTTTCCCCATTGCTCCAACATCGTCGGGCAGATCAATCCGGTGGCGGAGATTTGCAAAACGGTGCATGACGCGGGCGCGGTGGCGGTGGTGGACGGGGTGAGCTTTGCCCCGCACGGCTTGCCGGACATCGGGGCGCTGGGCGCGGATGTGTATCTGTTTTCGGCCTACAAGACCTACGGGCCGCATCAGGGCCTGATGTATGTGGAGCATTCGCTGGGGCAGCGCCTGCCCAATCAGGGGCATTATTTCAATGCGGGCTATCCGGAGAAACGCTTTACCCCCGCGGGGCCGGATCATGCGCAGATTGCCGCCTCGGCCGGAATGGCGGATTATGTGGATGCGGTTTATGCGCATCATTTCGATGGCGCGGAGGATGCAGCGGCGCGGGCGCGGGCGGTGCTGGGCTTGCAGTCGGCGCACGAGGCGGAACTGCTGGCGCCCTTGCTGGAGTATCTGCGCGGGCGCAACGGTATTCGCCTGATCGGGCCGGACACGGTGGAGGGGCGGGTGCCGACGGTGGCGATCGCCCTGCCGCATCAGGGAGAGAAGGTGGCGCGTTCGCTGGCGGAGCACGGGATCATGGCGGGGGGCGGCGATTTTTACGCGGTGCGCTTGCTGGAGGCGCTGGGCATCGATCCGGCACACGGGGTGCTGCGGTTGAGTTTCGTGCATTACACCAGCGCCGACGAGGTGCAGAAGCTGTTGAAAGCGCTGGACAAGGTGATTTAGCTCCGGTTGGTTTTTCGCGGCATTTCTGCTATGGTCGGCCCCGATCGGGGGTGTGACATGGACGTGTTTGCGACTACCAGAGGCCAGAACGGGCTGCCGCCGCGTTTTGCGGCGATCTTCGAAATTCTTTCGGACCTGAAAGCGGGAACGCTGGAATTTGTTCTGCCGGACGGGCGGGTGTTCCGGATCGACGGGGTGCTGGACGGCCCGCACGGGCGGATCAATGTGCGTGATCCGCGCATGTTCAAACGGATATTGCGGGACGGGAAAACCGGCTTTGCCGAGGCCTATATGGACGGCTGGTGGGATACGCCGGATCTGGTGGCGTTGCTGGATGTGCTGATCGGGGTCAATGACCGGGTGAATGCGGCGCTGACGGGGATTGCTTTCGTGCGGATGTTCGACCGGATGCAGCACTGGTGTCACAACAACAACAAATGGCGGGCGCGCAAGAATATCTCCTACCACTACGATCTGGGCAACGATTTCTATGCGCTCTGGCTGGACGAGACCATGACCTATTCCTCGGCCCTGTTCGACCGTTCCGACGATCTGGCCGAGGCGCAGAACCGGAAATACGAGAGCCTGTGCGATTTTATCGGCGTGCGGCAGGGCGACAGCCTGCTGGAGATCGGGTGCGGCTGGGGCGGGTTTGCGGAATATGCGGCGCGCACGCGCGGGGCGAAGGTGAAGGGGCTGACGATCTCGCAGGAACAGCATGATTTCGCGCGGGAACGGATGTTCAAAGCGGGGTTGGCGGAGCGGGTGGATATCGTCATGCAGGACTACCGCGACGAGCGCGGGCGCTATGACGGGATTGCCTCGGTCGAGATGTTCGAGGCGGTGGGGGAAAAATACTGGCCGACCTATTTCGATACGGTGCGGCGTAGCCTGAAAGACGGGGCGAAGGCGTCGTTGCAGATCATTACCATCCGCGAGGATATGTTCGCGCGCTATCGCAAGGGTGTCGATTTTATCCAGAAGTATATTTTTCCGGGCGGCATGCTGCCCAGCCCCTCGCGGCTGGAGGCGGAGGCCGCGCGGGCCGGTTTGCGCAAGCTGGGGTCACTGGAATTCGGGGCGGATTATTCCGAAACCCTGCGCCGCTGGCACAGCAATTTCAACGGTGCATGGGGGCAGATCGAGGGCATGGGTTTCGATGACCGCTTCCGGCGGATGTGGAATTATTATCTTGCCTCTTGCGCCGCGGCGTTTAAGGCTGGCACAACAGATGTTACGCAAATTACGTTAAGCCGCGCCTGAGAGGATAAAATGCCCACTGCTGCCAAGCTCGTTTCCGCTATCTACATGGCGATAGCCAGTGTTGTTGTGATCATGGTGGTGGTCAGCGTTTATCCGGATATCGAGCGCGAACAGAACCGGATGGCGATAACCGCAGGGATCGTCGGGCTGCTGGTCGGCTGGCGCGGGTTGGGGAAACGTATCAAGTTCGAGGAGCGCACGGCGGTGTCGCTGGGGATACGCTCCGGCGGGTCGGCTTATCTGTGGGTTCTGTTCCTGTTCGGGCTGAACGAGATGATCCAGGGAATATTGCGCAACCGCTATTTCGAGCCGATTGATGCGGTCCTGACCATTCCGGCGGAGATGATGGAAATCGGGCAGTTGTCGCTGAGACTTCCGATTGTTGCGGCCATTCTGGTCTTGTCGGCTGTCGGTGGAATTATCGCGAAGCGCACCGGCAACCGCTGGAGCTGACGGCGCGCTTCCGCCATGTGCGGGAAAATTTTCCGTGACCGCTATTGTGTCTGATTGGCATAGGGACTTAATCGGAGTATTGAGTCTGAAACGCCGCCATTTTTTCCGGGGATACCAATATGGACCGTTACGCCGATCTTCCTGATGCCGTAGGGCATACACCGCTCATCCGTCTGAAAAAGGCTTCGGAGATCACCGGATGCGAGATTTACGGCAAGGCGGAGTTCCTCAATCCCGGTCAGTCGGTGAAGGATCGCGCAGCGCTGGGCATCATTCGCGACGCGATTGCCAAGGGCACGCTGAAACCTGGCGGCACGATTGTCGAGGGCACGGCGGGCAATACCGGTATCGGGCTGGCGCTGGTCGGGGCCGCGATGGGGTTCAAGACGGTGATTGTTATCCCCGAGACGCAGACGCAGGAAAAGAAGGATATGATCCGGCTGGCGGGGGCGACCCTGATCGAGGTGCCGGCGAAGCCTTACCGCAACCCCAACAACTTTGTGCGCTATTCCGAGCGGCTGGCGGCGGCTTTGAACGAAACCTTGCCGAACGGGGCGATCTGGGCGAACCAGTTTGACAATGTGGCCAACCGGCAGGCGCATATCGACAGCACCGCGCCGGAGATTTTCGAACAGACGGACGGCAAGATCGACGGGTTTGTCTGCGCGGTCGGCTCCGGCGGGACGCTGGCGGGTGTGGCCATGGGGCTGCACGAGCGCAACAGGGATATCAAGATCGCGCTGGCCGATCCGGACGGGGCGGCGCTGTATAGCTATTATACGACCGGCGAGCTGAAATCCGAGGGCAGTTCCATCATGGAAGGAATCGGGCAAGGGCGGATCACGAAGAACCTTGAAGGCTTGTCCGTGGATATGGCCTTCAACATTCCCGACAGCGAGGCGTTGCCGGTGGTGTTCGATTTGCTGGCCGACGAGGGCCTGTGTCTGGGTGGATCCTCGGGTGTCAACGTGGCCGGTGCGGTGCGCATGGCAAGGGAAATGGGGCCGGGCAAGACGATTGTGACTGTGCTGGCCGACTTCGGCACGCGCTACCAGTCGAAGCTGTTCAATCCGGCATTCCTGCATTCCAAGGGTCTGCCGGTGCCGGAATGGCTGGACCGCGAGGCGGCGGAAATGCCGGATGTCTCGGTCGAAGTGGACGAGGCATAAGGGTGGCTATGAAAAATATCGCGATTCTGTTGCTGCGTCCGCTGTTGCTGGCGCTGTTTCTGGCTTCCGGTGCATTGGCGCAACAGGAGGATACCAGCGCGCTGTTGTCCGAATGGGCGGCGACGGCGGCGCGGGCGGAGGATGTGTTGCAGACCAGTCAGGCCTCCACATCCGCGATGGAGGCCTTGCGGGCCGAACTGGTGGCGCAGCGCACGGCGATTGTGGCGCTGGAGGACGAAGCCAATACTTCGCTGGCCGGATTGCGGGCGGAACTGGATGCCCTCGGCGCCCTGCCGACCGATGGTGCGACGGAGCCGCCGGAGGTGGCGGCGCGACGCGAGCAACTGACACAGGAAATTGCGGCCAAGAGCGTGCCGCTGCTGGCGGCGCAGGCGGCCTACACCCGCGCAGACGGGCTGATCAGTGAAATCAACGGGGTCTTGCGCCAGCGCTTTACCGACCAGCTGGTGGAGCTGGGGCCGACGCCGCTCAATCCGGTGAGCTGGGTGCCGGCGCTGGAGGATACCGCTGACTTCGGCAAGCGGGTTTATGGCGAGGTTGTCAAGGCGATTACCTCGGAAAGCGGCAAGACGGACCTGAAACAGAAGGCGCCGCTGGCGCTGTTTCTGGCCGGGCTGGGGCTTTGGCTGTTGCTGGGGTTCCGGCGCAGTTTTGCGCGCCTTGTAGACAAGGCGCTGGCCTATGCGGGGGACGGGGCGATCTGGCAGTCGGCGCTGTCGAATCTTGCGGGGCTGGTGATGCCGGCCGCCGGTGCGGTAGCGCTGATATTCGCGGTGCGGGCGTCCGACCTGTTCGGGATCGCGGGTTCGGCCGTGGTGGCGGTTCTGCCGCAGGTGGCTGTTGCGTTGATCGCGGGTCCGTGGCTCGGGCGCAGTCTGTTCCATTCCGCGGGCGGTGACGGCGAGGGCAGCCACACGGCGCGTAGCGGGTCGCGCATCGGCTGGACGCTCGGCGTGGTATATGCGCTGGAAACCCTGCTGCACGCGGTGGCCAATCAGGCCGATTTCAGCCGCGAGACGCAGGCGGTTCTGCAATTCCCGCTGATTATCGTGGCGGCGCTGGCGTTCTATCGCCTGTCGCGGCTGATCCGGCACGGGGCGCATGACAAACACGAGGAAGGCACGAAGGACGCAGATGAAGGCGGTTCGGTGGGCGGGCTGTTGTCCTTTGCGGCGCGCCTGCTGTTTATCGTGTCGCTGGCAGCGCCGGTTCTGGCGGCCGTCGGGTATTTTGCGGCGGCGCAGTTTCTGGTCTTTCCGACCATCGAGACGCTGGCCTTTGTCGGGGCGTTACTGGTGGTTTTCGATCTGGTGCGGGCGTTTCTGGACCACTGGATCGGCGGGGGTGAAAACGAGCTTCGCCGCGATCAGGTG
>WFTU01000150.1 GCA_015485375.1 Paracoccaceae bacterium
ACTATACCCAGTGCGACAGCCTGCTGATCGGCGACAAATGCGGGGCGCACACGGTGCCGTATATCGAGGTCAAGAACAACTCCAGCCGCGTTGAACACGAGGCGACGACATCGAAGGTCGATGATGAACAGATGTTCTATTGCCTGCAACGCGGCATGGACGAGGAAGAGGCCGTGGCGCTGATCGTCAACGGTTTTGCCAAGGAAGTGCTGCAGGCGCTGCCGATGGAATTCGCCATGGAAGCGCAGAAGCTGGTGGCGATTTCCCTTGAGGGATCGGTGGGCTAACCCCCGCACAATATGGAATTCAGACGGCCGGATGCCGCGACAAAAGGAAAACGAAGATGTTCGAGATTAAAAACCTGAAGGCCTCGCTGGCCGATGAAGACAAACAGATCCTCAAGGGGATGAACCTGACTATCGGGGATGGCGAGGTGCATGCGATTATGGGGCCGAACGGGTCCGGTAAATCGACGATGTCCTATGTGGCTTCGGGCAAGCCCGGGTATGTGGTGGACGAGGGGGAAGTGCTGCTGGACGGGGTGAACCTGCTCGATCTGGATCCGGCCGAGCGTGCCGCGGCCGGTCTGTTTCTGGCCTTCCAGTATCCGGTGGAAATTCCGGGTGTGGGCAACATGACCTTCCTGCGCACCGCTGTGAACGCGCAGCGCAAGGCGCGGGGCGAGGAGGAGCTGAATGCGGCGGAATTCCTCAAGCTGGTGCGCGAGAAGGCGAAATCGCTGAAGATCGATGCGGATATGCTGAAGCGGCCGGTAAATGTCGGTTTCTCGGGCGGCGAAAAGAAACGCAACGAGATTTTGCAGATGGCGATGCTGGAACCGAAGATGTGTATTCTTGACGAGACGGATTCCGGCCTCGATGTGGATGCGATGAAACTGGTGTCGGAGGGCGTGAATGCGCTGCGCGACGGCAAGCGGTCTTTCCTTGTGATTACGCACTACCAGCGGCTGCTGGACCATATCAAGCCGGATGTGGTGCATATCATGGCCGACGGGCGCATCATCAAGACCGGCGGGCCGGAGCTGGCGCTGGAAGTGGAACATAACGGCTATGCCGATCTGCTGAACGAGGTGGCGTAATGGCGGTCACTCAACCGAAACTGGATGCGGCCGAGGTGCTGCTGGCGGCATACCCTGCGCCGCTGGAGCAGGGGCAGTGGGCCGATGCGGCGCGCAAGGCGGCGCTGGCGCGATTCCGGGCCGAGGGCGCGCCGGTGCGTCGTGACGAATACTGGAAGTTCACCAATCCGTCGATGTTGACCGCGCCGGAAGTGGCACCTGCAGGGCTGCTCGATACGGACGAGGCGCCGGTGTTCGAGGCGACCGACAAACTGCTGATTGTTTTTGTGGACGGGGTGTTTATTCCCGAACTCTCCGGTGATCTGTCGCTGGAAGGGGTGCAGATCGAGCATCTGAACGAAGCCTCGGCCAAGGATATCCACTGGGCCAGGGATTACTACGGTGTGCTGGAGGCCGAAGGGCAGAAGCCTGTCGAGCGGCCTTTGGCGGCGCTGAATACGGCTGTGGCGACCGAAGGGTTCATGTTCCGGGTGACCGGGAAGGTCTCGAAACCTGTCTGCATCCGCTATGTGCGCGATGCGCTCGATGCCGATGCGGTGGTGCATCATGTGGTGCGGCTGGAGGAAGGCGCGGATTTCACGCTGCTGGAGAACGGTCCGGCAGCAGCGCGGTTCAACCATGTGCTGGAGGTCGATGTGGCCGATGGCGCGGCCTTCCATCATGTGCGCGCACAGGGGCGTGACCACGAACGTATGGCGGCGACGCATCTGTTTGCGCGACTGGGGCGCGAGAGCAGCTTCAAGAGCTTTACCCTGACCGTGAACGGGCAGCTGACGCGCAACGAATGTGTGATTACCTTTAACGGGGATGATGCGCATGCGACCGTGGCGGGGGCCTCGGCCGGGGACGGCGACGATTATCATCACGACAATACGGTGTTCATCACCCATGATGCGGTGAATTGCGAGAGCCGTCAGGTGTTCAAGAAGGTGCTGCGCAACGGCGCGACCGGCGTATTTCAGGGCAAGATCCTTGTGAAGGAGGATGCGCAGAAAACCGACGGGTATCAGGTGTCTCACGGATTGTTGCTTGATGACGACTGCAACTTCCTTGCCAAGCCGGAGCTGGAGATTTATGCCGACGACGTGGCCTGTTCGCACGGGTCCACCTGTGGCGGTCTGGATGAAACGGCGATGTTCTATCTGGTGTCGCGCGGGGTTCCGCAGATCGAGGCGCAGGACATGTTGATCCTCGCGTTTCTGGATGATGCCATTCAGGAGATCGAGGACGAAGGCATTGCCGAGGATTTGCGCGGGCGGATGAAAAACTGGATGGAACGGCATCGGGGACAGTAAATGGGCGGTGGATTTGTAGCGCATATCATTGGCGCATACGGGGGCTTTCGGGCCTCCATGCGTCAGGCGATGGCGCGCAAGACCGGCGAGGAAAACCTGCTGGCGCTGGTGGCGTTCGGCAGCTTCGTTGTGTTCCTGAGTTTCCTGCCGACGCTGTTTGCCACCGATTTGCGTGACAATCCCGACCAGAGCATCGCCGGCGGGGTCATCATGTGGTTCTTCGTTGTGATGTTTTTCCTGCCGCTGGTGCTGTACGGTGTTGCGGCGCTGAGCCACTTCATTGCCAGACGCTTCGGGGCAACGGGCCCGTATTTCAACGCGCGTCATGCGCTGTTCTGGGCGCTGGCGGTTTTGTCGCCGGTGCTGATCCTCAAGGCCATGCTCGGCAGTATTGTCCTGCAGTATGGCGGCGCGAATGCGGGTGTTCTCGGCGGGGTTCTCAACCTCGGTTTGTTTGCAATAATTGTGTGGATATGGGCCTCTATGCTGGCCGAAGCCGAGGGATTCCGGAGCACAATAAAGGTGGCGTCCGGAATTATTTCTGTTTTTGCAGTGATTTACGCGCTGCTTTTCGGAATTTCCCTGCTTTAGCAAAATTGCGCCACAATGGCCCCATTCCTGCCCTAATTCCGCCCGAATTATGAATCATTGTTTAATACAACCGAAGATGACAAAGCAGGTGGGATTATGGCTAACGCGGAATTGGGTGCTACCGGCGGCAACGGAACATTTTCCTATCTCGCCGGAACAAGAACCAGGGATGCACTGCGTCCCGGCATGATTCAGAAGATGTTGCAGTCGATCACCGATATGCCCGGGCAAATCGGTCATGTGCTGGCGCAGCAGCCCTCCGAAGCGCGCCTGTTGTCTTTCGTCCTGTTGTCCGACGTGTTCTTCGCCCTTGCATGGTCGATCGAGGCCTCCGTTGCACCCTCGCCGGTGGTTTCGGCCCTGATCGGCGGAGATCTCGTGCTTTTCCTGATGGTTGCCCTGATCTTCCGCACAACGCTGGTCTATGCGCTGGCGCTGGCGGTTGGCGCGGGAATGCGCCTTCTGGGCTTTGAGGGTTCCGTTCGCGAGACCCGTATCGGTGTCTTGTGGGGCAGCCTTGTGGCCGCGCCGATCGGTTTCGTGATCGCGATGGCGGCTGTCGTTGTGAACGTAATGCGGGGTGGCAGCTCCGAAGCCGGTTTCGATGCCGTGCAGATGCTGCCGATGTGGATCGGGTTCGTTCCGTTCCTCTGGTTTGTTGCCAAAGGTGCGGCAGCGGCCAATCGCAGTGACAAGTCGCTGCAGATTTTTGGTGTACTGGGTCTGGGCGCAGTTGCGCTGGCTCTGGTGTTACGAGTGTTGGCTGCCTGATCAGGTAGTCGCGTAGTGCGGTAATTTGGTTGAAAGGGTAAAATGGTGTAGAATAGCTGACATTAAGTCGGTGTAAGCGGTCGCCTTTTTCCCCCTATTTCAATCAATCTGTTTGTAACATCCGGACGCGCTCGCGTCCAAGGAGTGAAAAATGACTGAAGTATACGACGAGCAAAACGAGCTGCACCGTTTTCGGGCCGGTTCCGGCGTTTTCCGCGATGATCATACAGGGCTGTTTGCCCGCGTCGGCGAAGCCTGGCGCGATATGGCCCAGTCCACGCGGCGCCTGATTGACGAAAACCCCTCTGAATCGCGCCTGTTGTTTTTCGTGCTGATGTCGGACCTGATGTTCTTCCTGTCCTGGTCGATCAAGACGGTTGCCAATCCCGATTCAATTGTCGCGGCAGCCCTGCCCAAGGATGTGGCCCTGTTGCTGGTCGGGGCGTTGTTGTTGCGCACCACCTCGGTCTATATCTTTGCGACGGTTGTCGGGGCGCTGCTCCGGGTTCTTGGTGGTCGCGGGTCATTCAAGGACACACGCAGCGGTATTTTCTGGGGCTCCTTCGTGGCGGCGCCGTTCGGGTTGATGGCGGCCTTCCTTGCGATCGGTATGTCGGCGCTTGAGCCCTATGTTCCGCTGTTCCGCAACGAAACCGTGGCGCTGGCGCCGCTATGGCTGGGGCTGCTGCCTTTCGTGTGGTTCGTGTCCGCCGGCGCGGCCGAGGCACACGGGTTCAAACGGGTTTTCCCGCTTTTTGCCGGACTTTCGCTGCTTTGTGTTGTAGGTCTGGTGTGGGCGATGTATCTACGGGCTAACGGAGTTATCTAGGAAAGCCCCTTGGCCTTATGACCAACCCATTTTTCGATCTTGTGCGCAAGAGCGTGACGCAGCCCGGCGAGGCTGCGCGCGTGCTTTCGCATATCAATCCGACCCGATCCGAAATCCTGCAGGCCTCGCTGTTGCTGGCGGTGGTGTCCGTGGTGGCGCGCTATGGTCTGTTGTGGTTTCTGGTGACGTTTTCGCCGACGCCGGCGCATCTGACCGATTATGCGGTCTGGGCCGATGTGGCGATGCAGTTCGGCGGGATTTTCCTGTCGATCTGGGCCACGATCATTCTGGGTCGGGCGATGGGGGCGGTGATCTCTTTTCCGCGGGCGGCGACAACCTATATCTGGTTCAACCTGATGCTGACGATCGGCTCGCTGGCCATGCTGGCGGCGTTCTATTTCCTTGGCGGGATTGCGCTTCTGGTGTCGATGGCTGTGGGGATATGGGCCTTGTGGGCGATGGCGCATTTCTGGTCCAGTCTGATGGGACGGGATAACCTGTTGATGGGGCTTGTGCTGGGCGTGGTTTCCATGCTGATTGCAAGCACGATAACGGTGGTTGTTGTGGGCATGCTGGGCCTGCCGGTGATGGAGATTGCGACCGATGTATGATGTGAATGAAATTCGCAAGGACTTCCCGATCCTGTCGCGGGAGGTCAACGGCAAACCGCTGGTCTATCTGGACAACGGGGCCTCGGCGCAGAAACCGCAGGTGGTGATCGACACGATCACGCGCTCCTATGCCCATGAATACGCCAACGTGCATCGCGGGCTGCATTATCTGTCCAATTTGGCTACCGACCATTACGAGGCCGTGCGGGGCGTTGTGCAGCGTTTTCTGGGCGCGAAGAACGAGAACGATATCCTGTTTACTTCCGGCGCGACCGAGGGGATCAATCTGGTGTCCTATGCCTGGGCCGCGCCGCGGATCAAAGCGGGGGACGAGATACTGCTGTCGGTGATGGAGCATCACGCCAATATCGTGCCGTGGCATTTCCTGCGCGAGCGGCAGGGGGCGGTGCTGAACTGGGTCGATACCGAGGATAACGGCGCGCTTGATCCGCAGAAGGTGATCGATGCGATTACGCCGAAGACAAAACTGGTGGCGGTTACGCATATGTCGAACGTGCTGGGCACGGTGGTGGATGTGAAAGCGATCATCAAGGGCGCCCATGCCAAGGGTGTGCCGGTGCTGGTGGACGGTTCGCAGGCGACGGTGCATATGCCGGTGGATGTGACCGATCTGGGCGCGGATTTCTATGTGATTACCGGCCACAAGCTTTACGGGCCGTCAGGCTCCGGCGCGATCTATATCCATCCCGACCGGATGGCGGAGATGCGCCCCTTCATGGGCGGTGGCGATATGATCGAGTATGTCTCGAAAGAGGATGTGAGCTACAACATTCCGCCGCATAAATTCGAGGCCGGAACGCCGGGGATCGTGCAGACCATCGGGCTGGGTGCGGCGCTGCGCTATATGATGGATGTGGGCATGGAGAATATCGCGGCGCACGAGGCGGCGCTGTTTGCCTATGCCAACGAGCGGCTGCGCGGGCTGAACTGGCTGAACATTCAGGGCAATGCGCCGGGCAAGGGGGCGATATTCTCGCTGACCATGGATGGCGGCGCACATCCGCATGATATCTCGACGATTGTCGACCAGAAGGGTGTGGCGATCCGCGCGGGACACCATTGCGCGCAACCGTTGATGAAACATCTGGGGGTGAGTGCCACGGCGCGGGCGTCGTTCGGGATGTACAACACGGTTGAGGAGGTCGATGTGCTGGTGGACGCGCTGGAGACCTGCCACGAATTGTTGGGGTAGGGTGGCGTAGGGTGCGTGGTCCCCATGCACCATTCCAGATTTCCGAAAACAATACGAACGATTGGGCGTTGGCCGGTGCGTGGGGACCACGCACCCTACGGGCTTGCTTGCGGAAACGAAGATTCTGCTGATTTATACTCGCCCAAAACCCCGCGCTTAATTTTTTCAATTTCCCCTATCATTTTACGTATCAGCATACGGTGGTCAGAAATTTTTGTTAGAAGCTCGTCTCGGAGCATCCGTTTCTTTCCCGAAAACATTCCGAACTTCAGATCGTGAGCGCGATTAAACAATTGGTCCAGCAGATCTAGCTGTTCTTCGACGTCAAGAATAAGATTGTCATAGCTTTCGCTAGTTAGGTTGTATCGTTTTGTTAGCGTGTTAAATTTGGAAGCGCTAGGGCCGCGCCCTCCTTCAAAACTTTCGGTGTATTTGTTCCATTTCTTGGTTACTGCATTCAC
>WFTU01000151.1 GCA_015485375.1 Paracoccaceae bacterium
GCGCTGGCGAACTGGCATCCGCCTGCAGGGCGCGGGGCGCGCTGGCAGGTCGGGGATTTGATGCTGATCGATGACAGTTATAATGCCAATCCGCTGTCGATGGGCGTGGCGCTGGAGGTTCTGGCGGCGGCAAGCGGGCACAGGGTGGCCATTCTGGGCGATATGCTGGAACTGGGCGCGGCGGAACTGGACATGCACCGCGCTTTGGCGCAGCATCCGGCCATGGCGCGGATTGATACGGTGCATTGTGTCGGGGAACGGATGCGGGCCTTGTTCGAGGCGCTGCCCGAGGAAAAACGCGGGGCGTGGGTGGCGGACTCCGTGGAGTTGAAAGAGCGGTTGGCGGAACTGCTGCAAGGTGTCGATACGGTGATGGTCAAGGGCTCTCTGGGCGCGAAAACCGGGTTACTTGTTGACGCGATCAAGAAATTGGGCGATGCCCGTGCGCTAGATAAAGGCGGAGACGTTTAATGCTGTATTTCCTGAACGGGCTGGCTGACGGGGGCGACCTCTATAACCTGTTTCGATATATTACCTTTCGCGCGGGCGGGGCGTTTTTCACCGCGCTGCTGTTCGGGTTTATCTTTGGCCAGCCGCTGATCAACCTGCTCAGACGCAAGCAGGGCAAGGGGCAGCCGATCCGCGAGGACGGGCCGGAAAGCCATATTCTGGAAAAGGCCGGCACGCCGACCATGGGCGGGGTGCTGATCCTCGGGGCCATTCTGGTTTCGACGCTGCTTTGGGCGCGGCTCGATAACGGTTATGTCTGGATGGTGCTGTTTGTGACCTACAGCTTCGGGGCCATCGGGTTCTGGGATGATTACCTGAAGGTCTCGAAACAGAACCACAAGGGGGTTTCGGGGAAAATCCGGCTGGCGATCGGGTTTGTGATCGCGGCGATTGCCGGATACTGGGTAATGCAGATGCAGAGCGATGACCTGTCCGGTTATCTGGCGTTTCCGATGCTGAAGAATACGCTGCTCTATCTGGGGTTTCTCTATATTCCCTTTGTGATGATCGTGATAGTCGGGGCGGCCAATGCGGTGAATTTTACCGACGGGCTGGACGGGCTGGCGGTGATGCCGGTGATGATTGCGGCGGGGTCTTTCGGGATTATCGCCTATCTGATCGGGCGCACCGACTTCTCGGAATATCTGGAAGTGCATTATGTGGCCGGAACCGGTGAGCTGACGGTTTTCGTGGCTGCGCTGATTGGCGGCGGGCTGGGGTTCCTGTGGTATAACGCGCCGCCTGCGGCGGTGTTTATGGGCGATACGGGGTCGCTGGCGCTCGGCGGGGCCTTGGGGGCGATTGCGGTGGCGACCAAGCACGAGATCGTGCTGGCGATCATCGGCGGGCTGTTCGTGGTCGAGCTGCTGAGCGTGGTCATTCAGGTGCTGTATTACAAGAAAACCGGCAAGCGGATTTTCCTGATGGCGCCGATCCACCACCATTTTGAAAAACGCGGCTGGGGCGAGAGCCAGATCGTGATCCGGTTCTGGATAATCTCGCTCATTCTGGCGCTGGTCGGGCTGGCCACGTTGAAAATCCGTTGATCGAGGTTCGGGGATATGCCGGCCGTCGGGTCGGGGTTCTGGGGCTTGGGCGGTCCGGTCTGGCGAGCGCGCGGGCGCTGGTGGCCGGTGGTGCAACGCCGGTGTGCTGGGATGACAGCGAAGAACGGCGTGCGGCGGCCGAGGGCGAAGGGTTTGAAATCGGTGATCTGACGCGCGAGCGGGCGTGGGAAGATGTGGGGGCGCTGATTGTCTCGCCCGGGATTCCGCATCTGTATCCGGCGCCGCATCCGGCGGTGGAGCAGGCCTGGGCGCAAGGGGCGGTGGTCGATAACGATATCAGCCTGTTTTTCCGCTCCTACGCTACCGAAGCATGGGATCATTTCGACCTGACGCCGAAGGTGGTGTGTGTCACGGGGTCGAACGGGAAATCGACGACCTCGGCCTTGATCCACCATATTCTGGAGGCGGCGGGGAAACCGGTGCAGCTGGGCGGCAATATCGGGGTCGGGGTGCTGGATCTGGAACCGGCGCATGACGGCGAGGTGGTGGTGCTGGAGCTGTCTTCCTACCAGACCGAACTGGCGCGGATGTTGCAGCCGGATGTGGCGGTGTTTCTGAATATCTCGCCGGACCATCTGGACCGGCACGGCGGCATGGGCGGATATTTTGCGGCCAAGCGGCGGTTGTTTACGCAGGGCGGGCCGGAGCGCTCGATCATCGGCGTGGACGAGGTCGAGGGGCGCTATCTGGCCAACCTGATGCGCGAGGGCGCGGGGGCGGCGGATCCGGTGATCTCGGTTTCGGTTGATCGCAAGCTGAAGGGCAAGGGCTGGAGCGTGTTTGCGCGCAAGGGGTTTCTGGCGGAGTGGCGCAAGGGGCGGCAGATGGCCTCGATCGATTTGCGCGATATTTCGGCGCTGACGGGGGCGCATAACCACCAGAATGCCTGCGCGGCCTATGCGGTCTGTCGCACGCTGGGGCTGGCGCCGAAGCTGATCGAGACGGGGATGCGCTCGTTCGGCGGCTTGCGGCACCGGTGCCAGATTGTGGCCGAGGTGGACGGGGTGCGGTTTGTGAATGATAGCAAGGCGACGAATGCGGATGCGGCGAAACATGCGCTGGCGGCCTTCGACAATATCCGCTGGATTGTCGGCGGGCAGGCCAAGGCGGGCGGGATCGCGCCGCTGGAGCCGCTGTTCGGGCGGGTGAAGAAGGCCTATGTGATCGGCGAGGCGGCGGAGATGCTGTCGGCGCAACTGGGCGAGGTGCCGTTCGATATGTCCGGCACGCTGGAAGCGGCGGTGGCGGCGGCGAAGGCCGATGCGGAAGCGGGCGATGTGGTGCTGCTGGCGCCGGCCTGCGCGAGTTTCGACCAGTTTGCCAGTTTCGAGGCGCGGGGCGAGGCGTTCGAGGGGCTGGTGAAGGGCTAACGCGGGAACGGAATGGTAAATTTCCGGTAAACGGCTGTTTGGCGGGAGTACCTGCGTTGTTATATTTTCTTTGAAATCAGTGTGTTGTTGCGGGTTCATTTTCGCGTTTCAAAACCACTAAACCGGTTTAGTGGTTTTTGACCGGGGGCGATTTGGCGTGTCCGGAAGGCGGGTAAAGCGAATAATTGCTGAATGGTTGGCGGCGTGGCGATAATTCTGGAAATATCCGCAATATCCGGCTAGACTGCCTCTCAATACCGGCAAGACCCGAAAACGGGCGAAAGCCGGATGACAGGCAACATGAGCAGAGCGGTATCTCATGACAGAAATGGCGTATGGCGCAGTGGTCGCCAGTTCCGGGGAACCGGTGATCTCGAAATGGTGGCGCACGGTGGACCGTGTCTCGCTGGCGGCGGTTGTCGGGTTGTTCCTGATCGGGATTTTGCTGGGGCTTGCGGCCTCGCCCCCTTTGGCCGAGCGCAACGGGCTGGGGACGTTTTTCTATGTCACGCGGCAGGCGATTTTCGGCTCGGCGGCGCTGGCGGGAATGGTGTTTTTGTCCATGCAGTCGCCGGTGACGGTGCGGCGGCTGGCGGTTCTCGGGTTTTTCGGTGTGTTTTTGTCGCTGCTGTTGTTGCCGTGGCTGGGGACCGATTACGGCAAGGGTGCGGTGCGCTGGTATTCGCTGGGGTTTGCCTCCTTGCAGCCGTCGGAGTTTCTGAAGCCGACCTTTGTGGTATTTTCGGCGTGGCTGATGTCTGCCAGCACGGATATTGACGGGCCGCCGGGCAAGCTGATGTCGTTTGGTGTGGCTGTCGTGCTGGCGTTGCTGCTGGCGCTGCAGCCGGACTTCGGGCAGGCGCTGTTGATCGTGGCGGCATGGATGCTGATGTATTTTATTGCCGGCGCGCCGATGCTGTTGCTGGTCGGGCTGGCCGGTGGTGTGGCGGTGGCCGGGACGCTGGCGTATAATACCTCGCCGCATTTTGCCAAAAGGATCGACGGGTTTCTGAGCCCCGATCTGGATCCGACGACGCAGCTGGGCTTTGCCACCAATGCGATTCAGGAGGGCGGAATTTTCGGGGTCGGGGTTGGCGAGGGCTCGGTGAAGTGGTCCTTGCCCGACGCGCATACGGATTTCATTATTGCCGTGGCGGCCGAGGAATACGGCGTGGTGCTGGTGTTCCTGATCATGGCGCTGTTTATGACGATTACCCTGCGGGCGCTGTTCCGGCTGATGCGCGAGCGCGATCCGTTTATCCGGCTGGCGGGGGTCGGGCTGGCCTCGCTTCTGTCGATGCAGGCGCTGATCAATCTGGGCGTGGCGGTGCGGTTGCTGCCGGCCAAGGGGATGACCTTGCCGTTTGTGAGCTATGGCGGCTCGTCGCTGCTGGCGGCGGGGATGACGCTGGGGTTCCTGCTGGCGCTGACGCGCAAGCGGCCGCAGCATGACATGGCCGAGGTGCTGGGCAAGGCGCAGGGCGGCGCGGATGAATAGGAAGCCGCTTCTGGTAATCGCGGCCGGTGGCACCGGCGGGCATATGTTTCCGGCGCAGGCGCTGGCCGAGGAAATGCTGGCGCGCGGCTGGCGGGTGAAGCTGTCCACGGATGTGCGCGGCAACCGCTATTCCGGCAGCTTTCCCAAAGAGGTCGAGCGCGAGGTGGTCTCGTCCGGCACGCCATCGCGCGGCGGCATTCTGGCGAAACTGGTGTTGCCGTTCCGCATTGCGGCGGGGGTGTTCAGCGCGTGGCGTTCCATGCGGCGCGACCGGCCTTCGGTGGTTGTGGGCTTCGGGGGGTATCCGTCAATTCCGGCAATGACGGCGGCCTGGTTGTTGCGCCTGCCGCGTATGGTGCATGAGCAGAACGGCGTGCTGGGGCGGGTGAACCAGCCCTTTGCGACGCGGGTGGATGCGGTGGCCTGCTCGGTCTGGCCGACGGAGTTGCCGGCGGGTGCGAATGCGGTGCATACGGGC
>WFTU01000152.1 GCA_015485375.1 Paracoccaceae bacterium
GGCCGAACAGGCCATAGGACAGCAGCATGAAGATCAGCACGGCGGCAAAGGCGACGACCGTGGCGATCTTGCCCGCGTCAATCGAATCCTGCCCCAGTTCCGGCCCGATGGTCCGTTGTTCCAGCACGGTGATTTCCGCCGGCAAGGCCCCTGCCCTGAGCAGAATAGCCAGCCGCGTGCTTTCCTCGATGGAGAAATTGCCGGTGATAATACCGGCGCCACCGGGGATGTAGCTCTGGATGGTCGGGGCGGAGATAACCTCTCCGTCCAGCACAATAGCGAAGGGCTTGCCGATGTTGTTGGCGGTATAGTCGCCGAACTTGCGCCCGCCCGCCGGATTGAAGCGGAAGTTTACCGCCGGTCGTCCGTTCTGGTCGAAGGTCGGCTGCGCATCCACCAGCTGGTCGCCGGTGACAACAGCGGATTTCTCCAGAATATAGTAAACGCCGTCCAGTTCCGCATCCGGCAGGACAATCTTGCCGATGCCCGGGTTGACCTCGGGGTCGGAGGTGCGCTGCACCACCGGCTGGAAGGTCAGTTTCGCGGTGCGCCCGATCAGCTGCAACAGCTCCTCGGCGGAGCCGATGCCCGGCACCTGCACCAGAATACGGTCGGCGCCCTGCCGCTGGATGGTCGGCTCGCGGGTGCCGGCCTCGTCAACGCGGCGGCGCACGATTTCCAGCGATTGCTGCATGGTGCGGTCGTCCGTGGCGAGTTTCTCGGCCTCGGAGAGCTTGAATATAATGACGTCGCCATTGTTGGAAACCTCGAAGTCGCGCGAGCCTGCGCCGGTCAGGGTAACCACCGGACGGGTCAGGCTTTCAAGCTCCTGCAACGCCAGCGGCATGCCTTCGGGCTTGCCGATTTTCACCCACAGCTCGCCCGGCGGAGAATCCTGCCGCCGGATGGTGCCGACGAATTCCTTGTTCTCGCGCAGCACGTCGCGCACGGCGGGCCACATGGAATCGACTCGGTCGGCGTAGACATCCTCGACCGCGACCTCGACCAGAACATGCGCGCCACCGCGCAAATCCAGCCCGAGGTTCACAAGCGCGTTCGGCAGATAGTCGGGCCAGGCGGCCAGTTCGGCCTCCTGCTCGGGGGTCAGTACGATGCCCTGCTCGACCAGTGCGGCTGCGTCATTGTGTTTCTCGACACGGGAGTAGAAAAAATTCGGCGTGGTGAAAATAACGGCGACAAGACACAGCAGCCATATCAGCCCTTTTTTCCAAAGCGAAAACTGCAACATTCGGATGGTTTCCCTGAAAAAAGGCTGCCCCGCGGGGCAGCCCTGAATTTACGCGCCCGGTTCGGTTTTGTTCAGAACCTGTGCGATTGTGCTTTGAATGACGCGGATTTTCACGTCCTTGGCAATCTCGACCTCGACCTCGCCGTTATCCATAACCTTGGTGACCTTGCCGATAATGCCGCCCTGCGTGACGACCTGGTCGCCGCGGCGCAGGGCCTCGACCATCTGGCGGTGTTCTTTCACCTTCTTCTGCTGCGGACGGATCATCAGCACATACATGATGGCGAAAATCAGCAGGATCGGCACGAACCCTCCGAGGCTGGAGACGAGGTCGCCCCCTCCTGCGGCTTGTGCGTAGGCCGGTGAAGCAAAGAACATGGTGAACCCTCTCGATAGATAGGCGGCGCGGGGCCGCGAAAACTTTGCGCGGACCCTAAAGCGGGCCATGGCGGTTTGCAAGATGCCCGCGCCGGAAAACGGGGCTTGCCAACAGATAGGTCACGCTATGCGGCCCGGCAAGGTGTCAGTTTTACAAAACTACGGGGTGACAGCCTCCCCCGTCGGCGATACCTTGTCGAAAAAAAGGAAATGTCATGAGCGCTTTCTTTAATTATCTGTCCGTTTTATTTTCCGGCATTCCCGACGCCTTGCGCCCGTTTCGCCTTGTCATTCTGCTGCTGGCCGTGGCTGGGTCCGTGTTCATGGGGTTCGGGGCCATGCGTTTCGAACTGGATACCAGTTTCGATTCCTGGTTCTCCAAGGATGACCCGACGGTGCAGGCGCTTGACAGTTTCCGCGCGCAGTTCGGCAGCGACGACGGGCTGTTTCTTGTATACCGCGCCACCGACGGGGATGTATTTTCGCCGGCGTCGCTGTCTGCAGTGCGCGCCCTTACGCAGGACCTCGAGAACTGGCGCGAGCTCGACCCCGAAGCGCTCGGGGTTCCGGCGGATGTTTTCGAGGGGCTGGACCATATCCAGCGCGTCCAGTCGCTGGCCAATGTCCGGATCCAGGAAAACACGGTAGATGCGCTGGTCAGCCGCCCGCTCCTGCCCGAAACCGGAGAGATCACGCCGGAGATTGCCGCGGCAGCCGAACGCACGGCCAAAGGACAGTCCCGCCTGAAATTGTTCATGTTTTCCGACAACGACGAGTTTGGCGCGCTGGTTCTGAACACGGATTTCGGCGCAATTCCCGTAAGCACCGGCGAGGAAGTCACCGCAGGTTTCTCGGAGGACAGCCTCGATCTCGCGATGGATTCCTTTACTATCGACGTCAACGAGAACGCCCGCGTCGCCGAGATCAAGTTCGAGGATACGCTACCCTCGACCTATACAGGTTTCATGCAATCGCTAAGCGCCATCTATTCGCAGCCGGAATATAGCGCGGCATTCGACTTCTATCCGATCGGCTCTGCCAGCATGACCGAGCTGGCGACGGAAACGCTGGTGCAGTCGGGCTATCTTGTGCTCGCGGCCATGGCGATAATCGTTATCCTGCTCTACACCCTGTTCCAGACCGGATCGGCGGTGCTCTGGCCGGTGGCGGCGATCGGGATGAGCAACCTCTGGCTGTTCGGCGGCATGGGCTGGCTGTCGATCCCGTCCTCCACCCTGATTGCCTTGACGATCATGCTGGTGCTGGCGGTCGGGATCGCCGACTGCGTGCATGTCATGAGCGAATACCTGTTGTTCAAGCGCGAGGGCATGGACCACCGCGCCGCCATGCGCCAGACCTTCGCCAAGGCCGGCGTGCCGATCCTGCTGACCAGTATCACGACGATGGCGGGGATGCTGTCGATTGCTTTCGGCGGCACGGGGCTGTTCGTGACCTTCGGGGTCAGTTCGGCGATAGGCGTGTTTCTGGCCTTCCTGTTCACCATCATCGTGCTTCCGGCCCTGCTGGAATACTGGCACCCGCACGCCACGGACAAAGCCGTGAAAGCCGCGACCGGCTGGCGACGCTTCCTGCGGCTTCTGGGAACGCCGTTTCGCGCCATCGGCTGGGTGTTGCGCAAGACCGGTATCAGCTGGCTGTTGAGCGCCGTCTGGCTACAACCGTTGCTGGAAAAGGTTCCGGCGTTTTCCTATCGTTGGCGCTATGTCATCATCTTTGTGTTCACGGCCCTGTTCGGGGTGACGTTCTATGGCGCCACGCAGGTCAAGATCGACTCCAATCTGGTGGAACTGTTCCGCAAGGGCACCACGCTGCGCACCGCCTATGAAATCGTGGACGAGCATATGGCCGGCACCGGATCCATGGAGATCATGCTGGACTTCAAACAATCCGACGCGCTCACCGACCCGCGGGTATTGCAGGCGATTTCCGATCTGCAGGACATGCTGGAGGACAAATACGGCAAATATGTCGTGCGCACCAACTCGCTGGCCGATCTGGTGAAGGAAACCAACAAGATCATGAACGATGGTGATCCCGCGGCCTTTGCCATCCCGAAGGACCCGCTGGCGGTGGCGCAGCTGCTGTACCTGTTCAACAGCTCCAACCCCGAGGACCGGCGGGCGATTGTGTCGGACGATTATTCCCGCAGCCATGTCTCGCTGCAATTGCGCAATGCGGGCAGTCGGGAATACGCGCAGTTCTTCGACGGTATGCAGGCCGACATCGACGCCAAATTCGCGCCGGTTGTCGCGGTCTATCCCGATATGGAAACCAGTGTCACCGGCAGTTTTGCGCTGGTCATGCGCATGAGCGACGTGATCTCCAAAAGCCAGTTCCGCTCGCTGACGCTGGCGGTGGTGATCATCTCGCTGATCATGACGCTGACACTCGGCTCCATCCAGGGCGGGCTGCTGGCGATTGTGCCCAATATGCTGCCCGCGGTGCTGGCCTTCGGGCTGATGGGGCTGCTGGGAATACCGCTCGATACCGATACGCTCATGATCGCGCCGCTGATCATCGGGATTGCGGTGGACGATACCATCCACCTTGTCACCCACTACCGCATGGACCTTGCCAAAGGCATGGGGATGCAAAAGGCGCTGAACCAGACCATCAAGGAGGTCGGGCAGGCCGTGACCTTTACCACACTGGTGCTGGGGCTGGCATTTGCCATGCTCGGCTTCAGCGACTACCTTGGGTTGGTAAAGGTCGGGATTTTCGGCTCTCTCTCGATCTTCGTGGCGCTGCTGTGTGACCTCTTGTTCCTGCCCGCGCTGATCTATGTGTTCAAACCGCGTTTCGGAGTGAAAACCGACGACGACCTGCCAAAGGAGGCAATCTGATGTCCCTGTCCAAACGTTCCTTTCTTCTGGCCGCGCTGACGGCGGCCGCCACATTGTTCGCGCCGCTTTCGGCCTCGGCGCAGGATCCGCGCGGGATCATGGCGCGGGTCGACACCAACACCCGCAGCCAGAACAATTCGGTGTTCTCGGTGATGAAAATATCCACCTGCAAGTTCGGGATCAGCGACAACAAGGTGCGCTGCACCTCGCGCCCGACGGTGAAAAGCCTCGAGAGTGCCTCGATCAACACCGGTCCGGGCGGCAAGGACACCCAATCCATCGCCTTTGTGCTGGAACCGGCCTCGGAGCGCGGGATCGGGATGTTGAGCTATGCCTATGACAGCTCCTCCAAGCCGAACGAGACATGGCTGTATCTGTCGGCGCTGGGCAAGGTGAAGCGGATTGTGTCGTCCAATTCCTCGCGCAGCGAACCGGTGAGCCTGTTCGGATCGGAATTCACCACCGAGGATCAGGAGAGCGGCAAGCTCGACGATTATACCTACACCCTGCTGGAAACGATCACCTACAAGGGGCGCAAGACCTATGTGATCGAGCGGATACCGACACCCGCGCGCGCCCGTTCCAGCCGCTATGCCCGCACGGTGCTGTGGGTGGACGCGCAACGCTATGTGATCGTGAAAGCCGAGATGTATGACAACCGCGGCAAGGAAATCCGCCGGATCGTGGCCGACAAGCTGCAGAAGATCAACGGAGTCTGGGTGGCGCGCAGTATCACCATCATGAATCTGGTGAGCAACCGCCTGTCGAATATGCAAATCGTGTCGATCAAGTTCGGCATCAAGGTCGATCCGGCCCTGATGACCCAGCGGGCACTGACCGACAAGGCGTTCCGCGAACGGCAACTGGAGGCGCTTCGGGCGCAGGCGAGGTGATCATGCGGTATCTTTCCTTTATCACGCTGGCCCTGCTGGCAAACGGCGTCGCGGCGCAGGAGCTGGAGTTCGTCTTTGACGAGCCGGCACTGGAGGCGGCGGATACCGGCGGGCCGGACCTGTCCTTCACGCTTGGCACCACTTACGGCGAACTGGCGGGCACGCCGCTGCGCTCGGTCTTCGGGCGCATGGATATTGGCGCGACCCATGACCTCGGGGCGCTGGGCTATCTGGAATGGGCTGCTACGGCACGGGCGGCGGATGCGGGGCTCGGGGTTGAAACCGCCTTTGCGCTGAACCGGCTGACGTTGCAGAACTCCTCGGGGGATCTGAGCTGGAAGATCGGCAAATACCGCATCGGCTGGGGCGAGGTCGAGGGCGCGCCGGTGCTGGATGTGGTGAACGGGGCGCTGTCGCTCGACACGGTCGGTGCGCCGGGGGACGAATTGCCGGGGCAATGGTTCCTCGGGGCGGATTATTTTACCGGTTCGGCCACGGTTTCGGCCTTTGTGAATGTGGCGCCGGAAGTCGCGCACGCCCTGCCCGCCGCGCCTGCGGGGGCGGATTACGAGATCGGGGCGCAGGTGAAAATCCCGTTCGAAAACGGCGAGGCCAGCCTTTACGCCGCGCGCCTGCTGCCGCAGGCCGGTGTGGTCAATATGGCCGATTTCAGGAGTTACGCCGCGCCTTACACCCTGCTCGGTTTCAGCGCCAACCGCGCGGCGGGGGATTTCCTGTTTGAAATCGACGTGGCCGCCAAATCCGGCCTGCAACGCTCGACTCTGGCGGGGTTGAGCCCGCATGACCGGATCGATGTCGCGCTTGGCGTAGAATATGCGGCCAGCAACACCATGCAGATCACCGCGGCGCTGATGGCGCAGCGCTGGACGGAGCAAACGGCGGTCTACTATATCCCCGACC